>CANSKS010000006.1 GCA_947647615.1 uncultured Neglectibacter sp. | reverse complement strand
CCTCGCCGATCAGCACATAGGAACAATTTGGATCGCTGCAGTGATAGATCACGAAATACACCCCTTTCTTCTTTTTGCACCTATAGTGTAGCACTTTTTGAATTAAGGGGCAACCTCTTTTCTTTAAGTGTACAAGCCAAATTGCGCAGGGAAAAACAGGGCTGAAAAAGAAAGTCATAAAATTATTTGTGGATTCCTTCGGATTTTTAGAGTATAATGAGATCGAAAATTTTGCGAGAAAATAGGAAATGGGGGAACCGCCGTGGAAATTATAAAGTGGTTGGAAGAGGGGTTGCAATACATTTTGCAATTGGCAATCCTTTTGTTTGAATATGTGGGAGTGTTGGTCATCATATGCGCGGGAGCCCGGGGTATCTACGACTATGTGCGCAGGAACCGGAATACAAAGCTGCAGTTGGCCAAAGGTCTTGCTATGGGCTTGGAGTTTAAGCTGGGAAGCGAGATCCTGCGCACCGTATTGGTGCGCAGTTTGGAAGAAATTGTCATAGTGGGAGCCATTATTGCCCTTCGGGCAGTGCTCACGCTGCTCATTCATTGGGAAATCAAAAACGAAACGAAAGATACAGAGTAGGCCTGCACTAATAAAATGGTATAGGGTTGCTTTGGGAAAACGGTGCGCCTTGCCGTTTCTTCATGGCGGAATGTCATTCGTGCCGGAGGGAAAAAATAAGGACAAGAAAAACTGATAATACGATATAATAAGATATGGTAATCGGGAAACTGTGATGTATATGCAAATATAATTATAACGGAGGACTTTTGGCAGATAATTACATTTGTAATGAAGGCAACAACCTTTGGTATGAATTGCAGTGAGCTTATTATGTTCTCTCCGCAAGATTTACAAAGCCTATGTAAAAACAAAAAGGAGACGTTTGTATGGAAAGTTATAAACTACAATCTAATGAGGTCATTTTATTTGAAGGGAGCATTTCACTGAAGGGAAACAATGACTCTCATATGCTTCTACTTACGAACCTTAATATTGTGATAGAAACAACAATAAAAAAGATGTTCAAAAAGGCTGAAACCTCTCTGCTTATCTATCCGATTACTGATGTTAAGGTTTACAATGGGGAGCCACAAATCAAGCAAAAATTTTGCGATGTTTCTGTATTTCTTGAGAGCAACGAGTTACTTCTGACCTTTGACTCCATATTTGCTGCTCGTAAGTTTATATCAAAAGCAGTAGAGCTTGTGACAGGAAAAACTACTTCTGAACGTGGGGCCGAAAAGGTCAGAAGTGCCATCGGATTAGTTGATGATACTCTTGGTATTGATACAATGGGAACAGTTTCTGGTATAATGAAAAACGGTGTAGTTAAATCGATTTTAGGAGGAACAAAGGGGCAAAAAGGGTCAAAGCCTATGTCAGATAATAGCACTAGTACAATTAAAGTTGTTGCAGAAGCTGCTACCGAAGTTATTAGTGCTGTATCAGCTAAAGATGATCCTGATTGGAAAACAGATAAGAAGCAAGAAACGTCTTATGATGATAAAATAAGTACCATAAAAAAGCTGAAGGACTTGCTTGATATGGGTATTATATCACAAGAAGAATTTGACACAAAAAAGAAAGATTTATTAGCACTTTGATTTTCTGAAGAAACTGTTGCAAAACAAGAAATATAATCTCTATATGTAATTCGCGGTGTATGGGTAACACAGAACGGCGGTGCATTGCCCAAAGTCGTGATACATAGTCCCCTGCAAGGGCAAAATACCTAGAGTACCAACCGGAGTTTTGCGCGAGAGGTAATGTGAATTGGTCATTGAAAATAATATTTTAAAACATTATTTACAAAACGTATATTTCATTACAGGTACCGCTTATGCCGGAAAGTCCACAACAGTTAGAATGCTGGCCCAGCGGTATGACATGATTTTCTGTGGAGAAAATTATCACAGCAAAGTATCGGATCTTGTGGCGACCCCCGATGTACAGCCGGATATCTGTTACCTCAAAAGTCTTCTTGACTGGAAAGATTTCGTTCTTCGGCCCCCCGAAGAATATGAACGATGGATATTTAGCGTAGGAAAGGAAGCCGCAGAGTTTGAGGTAGCTGAACTCATTTCAATATCAAAAAGCAAAAAAGTCATAGTAGATACCAATATTCCCATTGATGTACTAAAAGAAATATCCGACTATCATCGTGTTGCGGTTATGCTTTCTCCACAGTCTATGAGTGTGGAACGTTTCTTTGATCGAGACGACCCCGAAAAGCGCTTCCTCCTGAATGTCATTGAAAGCTGTGAAAACCCGGAAGCAGTTATGGAAAACTACCGGCGCGGGCTTGCACTTATCAATAGTCAAAAGCACTATGACGAATACGCCGACAGCGGATTTTTTACGGTTGTCAGACAAGATACCGAAGAAGATACCAGAGAAGAGGTGTGCGATGCCGTCGCAAAGCATTTTGGGTTATCTTAAAAGCTCCCAGTTTATTGAGGGGATTTTACCTTTTGGTAAAATCCCCTTGACAAATTTTTCCCGGTTTGCAGTGCTGAAGCTGCCCTCGGCCGGCTTCAGCATGTTCTATTTTTCAATATAAACCTGTGCTTCATAATTCCATTGCAAAATGCCCGAGACGATGACTAACTGTACTGTAAATGCCGGCTCAACACCATATTCCGTTCTGGCTATACGCATGACTTCACTCGTTGTTTGCTCTCGGTTTTCTTCGGTACACTGTGCGCACAGGTAGTTTCCTTTTGGCAAAACCTTTAGCCCTTCCATCTTTGCGTAGCGAATGCAAACAGCAAAAAGCCTGGATACCCCATTTTCTGAGTAAATACCAGCTAAATCCTCAAAAATGAACTGCTCTTTTAATGCAGGAGTCATTTTACTGTAAAAATGACTGAGATAATTCCACAGATTATCAAGTGTTGGCGCTTCTAAAGTATCGGACAATAAAAGAACACGTTCCGGTATTTCTTTTACAAAAGTATCGTTTTGATTTTTGTGTGCTTGCAGCTTCCTTTCATAGCTTGCTTTTGCCGAGTGGATTTTTGACTTGCTATACTGGAGAGCGGCTATTTTTTCATCTGCTCTTTTTTCGGCCTGGGCCAAATAATCGACGATTTTTTCGAGATCGTCAAATTCCAAAACCTTTTTTATCTCCTGCAAAGGCAAATCCATAGTTTGCAAAGCCCGCACCGTATTCAGACGAACAATATCCTGCTCGGTGTAATAGCGATACTTGGTCCATTCATCTTTCTTACTTGGCGTCACTAACCCAATACGGTCGTAGTGACGCAAGGTTTCACTCGTAGTGTGGACAGCCTTTGCCGCTTCTCCAACTGAAAAATATTTCTGCATAATCTATTTCTTTCCCTCTTGACCTTTGTGTTAGACAAAGGTTTATAATCCATTTTAGCACAGGAATTTGCAAAAAGCAACACCTGTGTCAATGCTGACAGGAGGGATTGCTGCATGATAACACTCAAAGAAGTAACAAAGCTGTACGGGCAGGCAGCTGTACTGAAAGACATTACTTTGTCTATGGACGAACCAGGCATTTACTGCCTGCTTGGCAGAAACGGCGCAGGCAAAACGACGCTCCTCAAGTCGATTGCAGGGTACCGGAACATTACCAGCGGAGCTATTCAAATTGACGGGAAAACAATTACAACATCTACCTTGGACACAGGCGTCAGCTATATCGAAAACTTCGCAAAACATTTCAACCTTCCAGTGCGGAAGCTGCTTCGGGTCGCCTCAGAAGTAAATCCCAATTATGATCACGACTTCGCTTTGGAAATGATGGAGCGTTTTGAGCTGGAGGGGAAAAAGAAGTTTAATCACCTTTCTCTTGGTATGAAAACGATGGTTTCCACGATTATCTGTTTGGCAAGTAATAAAGAGATCATTCTTTTAGATGAACCTGTTCTTGGCTTTGACGCGATCATGCGTGTGGAGTTTTACGATATGCTGACAAGGAGTTTTCAAAAACACCCGAGAATGATTATTGTATCTACTCACATCATTGAAGAGATCGCAAAGACAATCCATAAACTGATCATAATAGACAAAGGCCGCATTCTCTTTTTTGGCACTCCACCGGAGAACCTGCAGGATTTCTTTATTCAAATGGTTGGTCACAAAGGAGGTGCTGCAAAATGAATCCTGTTTTTGCAATTGTAAAGCGGTTGCTTGCAAGCAATAAATTCAGTTTCATCTTTACGATTCTTGTGGTGCTTTGTGCCACATCTTCCGGCGATGTTATTTTGAGCAATGGAAATTACACTTGGCTGCTTGCGATATTGACTCCTTTCTCCTTTATCTTTTATGATTTCACGAAGTTAATGCACTTAGGAGCGAGCAAAAAGGCTTACTTCTCTGGATGTCTAATTTGCTATGGGTTCTTAGCGTTCTGCATTTCTCTTGTCAACACAGGAATACATCTCTTGATCGATCCTATATATCCGGCGCAAGCGGTTATCAATATGATGGACGTGTGCAAGTGGACGGAAAACGGGATTATCGCTGCCAGGTTCCAGCAGATGTCCTTTTTGCTGCTTGTTATGGTTTTTCTTCATGTGCTGTTATCCATGCAGTCTCGTTGGTATGGGTGGCTGACCGACGCGGTACTGGCTGCCATTATTTGCGTTTTTATACCGATTGCGCCATTGCGGACAATCTTGGCCGGATTTTTCCAGGCCATCCTGTTGAACAGCAATGCTGTCTTGCATATTTGTATTTGTCTGCTCCTAAGCAGCGCATTATTACTCGGCGGGCTTATAATCTTGAAAAGAAAGACCTTATGAGAATGGAGGAATCAGGATGAAAAAAATAATTTTATTGATATGGTGTCTGGTATTGGGTAGTTTCATTTTGGCGGGTTGCTCCAATAACGACCATCCGTTTGTACAAAAGGAATATACAGCCAATGTATCGCAGGTTAAAGAGATAAGTATAGAGGTACGCGACAGGCAGATTGAAGTGTCCGTATCTGAGGACGGTGAAATTCACATTGTCTATTTTGAAAACAGCAAAGAACCCTATGATATTATAGTTTCGAATGAAAACGTATTGACCATGGCAAGTGTAAGCAACAAAGACTGGATAGATTATATTGGGGGAAAACCTGCTGCCGAAAACCGAAAAATCTTATTGCAGATACCCGATGCACTTTTAGAGAATCTCATGCTGTCTACCACAAATGAAGATATCTCTCTTCCGGAAGTGGCCGTAACAGGAAGTATCAACATTTCCTCTAACGGCGGAAGTATTACTTTTGAAAGCTTGGATGTAGGAGAAGACCTGTTTTTATCTGTCAAAAACGGTGATATTTCTGGCGCAATTGCAGGAAGTTACGATGATTTCACAATTCGTTCAGAAACAAAGAAAGGCGAGAGCAATTTGCCGGATAATAAGGACGGCGGAGAAAAAATGCTGCATGTGTCCAGCAATAACGGCGACGTCAAAATCGAGTTTAAAAAAGAAGCATCCTAGTTTCTAGTATTTCGCAGTTGAGAAATACAGACAAACGACGCTTTTGAAATATCTAATTTTCTCCCTGGAGGCGTCTCCTTCCTTGGAGATGAACAGATTTCCCAGCCATAATAAAAAAGTGAAAAAGGCAAGCAAGAAGCAGTTGCTTCTTGCTTGCCTTTTTCTGTCACTCGTATGGCAATTGTTAAAGTTTCGCTTGCAATCCCGCTCTACAGGTAACTGCCCCAAAAGGCCCGGCAGTTTTTTGCTTTGTCCTATCATTCGTGTCGTAAAGCATCAATGGGATTTAGGTTGGCCGCTTTTACCGAAGGCAGCAGGCCAAACAAAATGCCAATGGCCATGGAAAACAGCACAGCCAGGAAAATAAAGGGTATGCTAATGGCAAAAGGTGCTTGGGTCATGGAAGAGATCAGCACTGCAAGTCCAATTCCGGCACCTACGCCGATGATTCCTCCCAGGCTGGTGAGCACGGCGGCCTCGGTAAGGAATTGCCAAAGAATGCGGCTTTTCTTTGCGCCAATGGCCTTCTTTAGGCCGATCTCTCGGGTACGCTCCGTTACCGATACCAGCATAATATTCATAACGCCAATGCCGCCTACCAGCAGGGAGATGCTGGCAATCCAAATCAATTGTTGGTTGGTAGCGTTGCTGAGGTCCTGCAGCTCCTTGGCTTTTTGAAGCGTATCTTCGCCGCGGTATTGAATTTGTTCGTTGCTGTGCAGAGCATTGAGCAGGTCTGCCACATTCTTGCCCACTTCCGACATGGCTTCTGTGCTGCTGGCCTGGATTGCTACAGCCTGAGGTTCATCATAGGCGTAAAGGCTGGGCCAAATGCAGTTGGGCAGAAAAACCTTTCCGCTGGCAGCAGATTGGGCATACATGAAATAGTCGTCGAGGGAATTGATCACGGGCTCAAACTTGGAAATTTCTTCCACAACGCCTACCACTACCAAGGCGACAGAGTCATATTCTATGGTTTTGCCAACAGGGTCTTCTCCTTGAAACAGGCTCCTGGCGGCGTTCTCGTCCAAGAGAGCCACAGGCCGGAATTCGTAAAAATCTTTTGGGACCAGATTCCGCCCTCGCTTGATGCGGTAGCCGCAGGTGGTAAAGTAGGCGTTATCGACACCAAACACCTCACAGCCGGAGAGCTCGGTGTTGTTGTAGTAAAAGGAGCTGTAAGAATTGCGGCGGTAAGTATAGACGGCGGCATTTTCTACATGGGGCAAGGCCAAAATCTCTTCATAGGTGTCTTCCGAAATCTGCGGAATGTCGTCGGGAATTCCTTCGTAGGTGAAATCCATCATGTAATCCGATTCCTGTTGGTACAACTGGATACGCACCACATTGTTGCCGGAACCAATCAAATTCTGTTTGATCTGTTCATTGGTGCCCTTGATAGTGGAGACAATGGAAATAATGGAGGCAATGCCAATAATAATACCCAACATGGTCAGAACAGAACGGAGTTTGTGGGACCATATTCCTTGGAAAGAAAGGCGAATATTTTCTATCATCGCAGCATCACCCCTCCTCCATCCTCTGTTTTGAAATAAACGCCTTCGTCACTGCCCACTATCGTACCGCCGTATTGGACTTCGTCATTCTCCGCAAAGCTTTCTTCCGAAGGGGAAGAATCTGCACCTTCGGAAGAAAGGCCGTTTTCTTCGCCGGAGTCCGAGGCGTCCGGAAATTCCTCCCAGCCACTGGGGAAAGAACCCTCCGTTCCGACAAAAGAGCTCTCGGCTCCATCTCCGTAGGGTTGGAACACCTCTTCCGAGCCTTCAAGGCGCACTTTGGAGCCCTCTCGGATATCGGTGGCGGGAAAGGCGATATAATCGTCGCTTGTCAGGCCCGATTTAATCTCGAAATAATCGCCCCAGACCATTTTTCCGGTTTCCAAATATTGCTTTTGCAGCCGGTTATCGGGGCCAACCTTCCAGACATAAAAGCCGCTGTCATCCTCTTTCATATAAGCCTTCCAAAGGTAGAGAGCGCCGCTGCTGGAGCCGCCGCTGATGCTCATGGTAACATCCAGGTAAAGACCGTTCCGCAGGCTTTCGCCTTCGGCAATGACAGCGGTAAATTCGTAATTGGAGCTGTTCGGGTTTCCGCCACCGCCATAATATCCCTCCTCCTCCAAGGGATAATCGGAAATAGAAACGATTTGAGCGTTATAGGTTTGGCCGGTTTCCCAAGAGGAAGCGGTCACAGAATCGCCTACGTTCACCACGCCCAACAGGTTTTCGCTGATGGACCCGGTAAGGTAATACTGCTCCGCGCCGGATACTACCAGGAAGGGCGTGTTGTTCTGCATGGCGGTATCCAGGTCGGTAAGAGTTCGCACAACGCCGTCTACGGTAGAAAGCACAGTGGAATTTTTTAAGGCCAGCTGGGCCCTGTCTAAGGCCAGTTTTGCCTGCTTGCGTTGATATTGTAAATCTTTAATTTCTTGCTTCTTTTCGGCAATTAAGGCTTTCAGCTCTGTGGAGCTGTAGTTCATATGGTTATAATTGTCGGTATTCGGAGTAGGAGTAGGGGTGGGAGAGGCGGCGGCCTCAAAGGCGTCTACCACAGTTTCTACCGAAGCAATTCCACTGGGATTTTCCTGCTTTTTCGGAACCTGCATATTGGCGGAAAGCTGGATGCCATCCAATCCAAAGGAAGAGAGCAGACTGCCGAAGTTGGAATTTTCTTCCCGCACTTCAAATATGGCCGCAAAGGGGGAAGCATATTTTTCCGCCGGTTGGTCGGGAGGGAGGGGCTCGTCATCCCCGGAATCTTCATCTGGTTCGGAGGAGTCTTCCTCGGAGCCTTCGGAATCGCCGCTGTCAGGTTCCGAAGAAGGAGAGGGGGTGATTTCGGGGACTTCAATGTCCTCATCTCCTAGAAGCCATTGTAAAAACTCGGTGGTCATCGTACAATCTTCCGTGCAGAGAAACAGGTAAGGGTCCTCGCTGGTGCCGCTTCCTGCATAAGGTCTGGACGAAAGATCCAGCTGGCTGTAAAGGGTAACAGTGGCAGGAGGGATAGGCGTGGGGGTAGGCACAGGAGTAGGGGAGGGGGTTTGAGTAGGTCTGGGCGTTCTGGTTGGACGAGGTGTTGTGGTGGGGCGCACTGTGGAAGCAGGTTTGGTGTTCTGCAGCTTTTTTAACTGCTTCTGCGCGTTTTCGATATTTAAGTCGGTTTCCGTCAGCTGCAGCTGTTTGCTTTCCACGTCCAGCTCCAACCTGGTTCTGTCGTACTGGAGCAGGGTGTCGCCAATGGCGACCTGGTCGCCTTCCTGCACAAAGATGTCGCTGATTACTCTGGTGCTGTCAGGGTAAAGCTCCTGGGAATAATCGCTTGTGACAAGGCCTTGGGAATGGACGTCGTCGCCCCAATAACCATCGGAAACCTGAGTAACCGGTATCACTTCCACGGTCTTGCTGTCGTTCCGGTACTGAAAGTAAAACCAAAGGCCGGTTCCAATGCCTGCAGCAAACAGGACGCAGAGAAGAATGGCCAGCCATTTTTTCTTCTTTTTATTAAATCTCATATGCTGTCTCCTTCCCCGGGGAACGGGAAAGCGCCGTGTTCGTTTTGGGGAAATTCAAACCGCTCAAATCGGTGGGAATAGGCGCGTCAAACCCGCCTTCTGCGGGAACCGGTCTTCTTTCTTCTTGGAATTTTTGCGCGGGCTTTGGAAAAGCAGAACTGAGATCCAGGGAAATGGGCGTCCCGAACTTACCGGCTGTCCCCTGGGGTAAGGCGGCCTTTTCCGCAGCTGGTTTGCTTTGCTTTTTTGCCCTTTTGTGGGCATGCTTCGCCGGCGCTTTCCCTTGCTTTTGGGCAGAGCCGGCTTCGGGAACGGCTTCTGTGTCTTGAGAGGGCTCATGAACAGGAGATGCCTCCGTTTTTACGGCACTGGGCTGCTCTGACGGAGCTTCCGGAGCAGCTGCGTCATTTTCTTCAACCGGCGAAAGGAGAGGGGCCGTTTCTTCGGCAGATCCTTGAGCTTCTGCAGGCTCCGGATTCAAGAAGTTTCCTTTGGCATCCATAAGACGGCCGTCTCGAATGTGAAGGGTGCGCTGAGCGTGGGCGGCAATTTCCGGCTCATGGGTGATCATGACAATGGTGACACCCTCTTCATTGAGGCTTTTGAAAATTTCCATAATCTGTTCGCCGGATTTCGTGTCCAAGGCTCCGGTGGGTTCGTCGGCCAACAAAATCTTTGGGTTGTTGACAATAGCCCGGGCAATGGCTACCCGTTGGCATTGCCCGCCGGAAAGCTGAGTGGGTTTGAAATTGGTACGGTCACCCAGGCCCACCCGTTCCAGAGCCTTTTGGGCGATCTCCAGACGTTCCCGTCGTTTTACCCCGGCGTAAAGGAGGGGGAGAGCGACGTTTTCAATGGCAGATTGTCTGGAAAGCAGGTAAAAGCTTTGGAACACAAAGCCAATACTGTGCAGGCGCACCTCCGACATCTTAGTGTCGTTATTTTGGGCAATGTCGCGGCCTTCCAATAAATATTCCCCGGAGCTGGCGTTGTCAAGGCAGCCGATAATATTCATCAGAGTGGTTTTGCCGGAGCCGGAAGGGCCCATGATGGCTACATATTCCCCATTTTCCACGGAGAGAGAAATGTTTTTGAGCACCGGCACTTCCAGCTTGCCCTGTACATATGTCTTATATATGTTTTTCAGCTCAAGCATCATACTGTGAGGATCCTTTCTGCAAAGGGCTGTGGAGCTTTTTCAGTATATGGCTACGGCGGCGTCTGCCCCGCCGATGATATCGACACCCTCTTCCGGGTAGTTCTCTGTGTACGTGCCGTCCCCGGCGCCCTCCTGCGGTTCCGCCTCTCCTTCGGGATAAACGGTGCCGTCGTCGGGGAGCGGCTCCGCCATGCCGGGATCCATTTCCCCGGCCCCGTCAAAAGCTCCGGGGTCCATGGGGGGCAAGGCTTCTCCCAGGGGAGAACCGTCTTTGGTGGTAGGCATACCTTCCAGCAGGGTGTCATCGGGAAAAGCGATGAAATCTTTCCCGGTGAGACCGTCGGTGATCTGGTATTCGTCGGTATCGGTATCGTAATCGCCCAAAGTGACCAGGCGCTTTTCCAGCTTTTCATTTTCGTTGGAGGCCCATACAAAGCTGCCGCCTTCGTCATGGCTTACATAACGGGCGGAGAGCCACAGGCCTTCTTTTCTCCCGCTTTCTCCCAAATCGGGCTCAATGTAAACGTGCTGGCCCAGAATAAGCCCTTCCAGGTTTTCCAGCAGTACATAAAAAGTGTATTTCGAGCTTTTTGTGCCGCTGTCCATACCGCCATAAAAGTAAGCGTTGTTGTTTTCTGTGGCAGGTTCTGTTTCTATTTCGTCTACCACGCCCTGCCAGGTGGCAGCGGCGTCGGTACGGGAATGGACAATGACAGCCTGGCCCTGGGAGAGGCTTTGCAAATTGAGTTCAGATATGGTTCCCTTTACCCGGTATTCTCCGCTGGAAAGAATACTGATAAAAGGCGCCTGCTGGCCGCTGGAATCCATTTTGGGCGTAGTGTTGATTTCTTTAATGAGGCCGGCATATTCGGAAAGCACCTCGGCATTTTGCAGGGAGTTTTTTAGCTTCTCAATCTCGCTCTTCTTCAAAGTGCTGTTGTACTCTTCTGTTTTGATCTGCAATTCGATAGATTGGATTCGTACCGTGTAGGAATATTGGTCGTCCTTGCTGGCGTTTTTCTTTTCGGTTTCCAGGTCCTTTTTCTGGGATTGCAGGGAACTGATCTGGTTTGCGATTCCCTCTAAAGCGATTTCGGCTTCTGTTAAGGAAAGCTGCATTTCATCGGTATCATACCGGAAGAGGGGGGTTCCAACTTCTACCTGGTCGCCCTCTGCTACCAACACCTCGCTGACGGTTTTGCTTTCATCTTTATTTATCTTATAAGTAGTCTGAGGCTCTACCACACCGGCATAACGGGGGTTATTTCCCATATCCAGTCCGGCAATTTCGGAAACCGCGCTTACAGATACCGGAGGAGCCTGGGAAGCTGCCAAAGCGTTTTTCCCCCAGAAAAACCAAACGCAGCCTCCTGCCACAACCAGTAGAAGTAAAATGGAGAGGACAACAACAAGCGTCTTCCTTTTATGTTTCATAAGCTTTATGCTCCTTAGCCACAAAATAAAAATATACCATCTCATTATACCTTGCTTTTCACTTTTTCGCAACTGGGAATCCCTTGGTTCACAGTTTTTTCAAAAATGAAAAAACTGTTTTCCCCTCTTTGCCAATCCGGCAGGAAGTTTATTCCGGGCTCTGAACCATTTATGGCCCCAAACCGCCCAAATGTAAAAAAATTGTGGAAATTTTGCGTCTTGTTGATTATGCTTAATGGGAAAGGCATCCACGACGAAAAAGGAGGTTAGCCTATGCAAGTTGAGCTGAAGCTGGACAGTTCTTATCTGGAGCCGAAGGCCATCATTATGGCCGCCGCCATTACAGATGAGGTAGAGCACGCGCTAAAAATTCTGTCGGAAGACATCCCGCAGGTCATTTCCGGGATAAGAGATGAAAAATTAGAAGTGTTGGAACAAGAAGAACTAGTCAGAATTTATGCCAGCAGGGGAAAGGTGTTCGCTGTGACCGAAAAGGGGGAGTACACGCTGCGGCTCAGACTGTACGAAATGGAAGAACGGCTCAGCGGAGAAAGCTTTGTCCGAATTTCAAATTCGGAAATTGTGAACCTGAAAAAGGTCCTTCATTTTGACCTTAGCTTTGCGGGGACCATCTGCGTAAAGCTTGCGGATGGAACAGTGACCTATGTATCCCGGCGGTACGTACCCAAAATTAAAAAAATATTGGGGCTCTAAAAGAAAATTTTACAAGAAAGGAAGTTACTATGAGAAAAAAAATCATCATGCGAGGGGTTATGGGGTTTCCTCTGGGGGTTACCATAGGATATTTTATCACCATTTTCCTGTCCCTGATTTTTGGGGAAGGGTATTATTCTCCATGCGTACCGGCATTGATTGAAGCGGTGGGGAATGAATCCCGGGCGGTTCTTGTTCAGGCGCTGCTTTGCGGATTGCTTGGCGTAGGATGCGGTGCCAGCTCGGTTATATGGGAAATAGAAAGCTGGGGCATTGTAAAGCAGACAGGCATCTATTTTGCCATCCTTTCCGGAATTATGCTTCCCGTGGCCTATTTTTCCTATTGGATGGCCCACAGCGTCGCAGGGGTTTTACAGTATTTCGGCATTTTCTTCCTGATCTTCTGCGTTATTTGGGTAATACAGTTCGCAGTTTGGAAACGGGAGCTCAGAAGGATAAATGCCCAACTGAAACAGGAGACAAAATAAAAAAAGGCCGTGCGCCAGTTATGGGTCCCAAGCAGCGCACGGCAATTTTTTTAGAGCAGGGATGCAAGATTCATCCTTCTCCATCTTCCCAATCTTCCCAGTCTCCAAAATCGTCATAGTTTTCAGAAAAGTCTTCTTCTGGGAAATCGTTATATTCCACTTCAAACCCGCTCGAGCTGTCTTCCCAAAAAGAGAATCCTCCCGATTCATTCCGGTACATGGGGTACCGGGTGGCGTAAGTGGAATCCCAGGAAAGGCCTTCCAATTCGTCAAAAAAGATGACCCTGTTCCAGGAAATCAGGCAGTCTTCATAATTCTCGTTTACCTCCGCCACAGTGATAGAATTTTCATCTTTTTTCACGACAATCATGGAATGCTCGTATTCGTAAAGGCGGATGTGGTCGCCAATTTGCAGCCGGTCGATGTCGTAAAACAAGGAAAGGCCGCTGTCTTCTCCGAACAGCTGGTCGCTGAGGAAGCTGGCAAATCCCATGCACTGGGAAAGGGTACCGTACTCCGGAAAATATTCCAGGGTTTTCCCATCGTAGAAATTACAATAAACCTCACCGTAAATAGAGTGCTCACAGGGAATATCGGTTACGGAAAAGGGGTCTTCCCCGTCGGATTCTTCCCCCATGTGGTTCCAGTATTTTCCTTGGGGCAGCTTCTCATACAGGGCAGACATGCGGGAGGAAATCCGCTGGGCCGTAAGACTTTGGGCAGAGGGCGTCCCGTCTTCCTGTATGGGGAAAAGAGTTTCCCCATACAGGAATCCCGTGCGGCCATCTTCCAGCGAAGCCTCAAACCAAAAAACTTCATCCTCGTCCTCTGCCACGGAAAGGGTGGTCCCCGCAGGGAATTCCTGTAAAGCCTCCCTGCTGCCTTTGGCAGAATAGGCCGTGGAGGGCACGGCAACGTAAACTTCCAGTTGAGCGGGTTTTAGTTTCTCAAGCAGAGAAGCTACAGGGGCCTCTATTCCAGAGAGCGCGGAAGAGCTCAGATCTGCCATGGCCTTTGTTGGGGAAGCTGGAGAAGAGGAAAAAGCTTCTGTCTCTTCCACTACATGAGAACTGCTTTCTGCCTCGTGACTGCTGCAGGCAAAGGCCACCGCTAAAAAAAACAGAGCTGCCAGCAGGACAAGAGAAACTTGTAAACATTTTTTGGAAAAAAACATGACGAAAACCTCATTCCAAGAAATTCTTAAGGAAGAAAAGAAAAAAGCAAGACATAAATTTCCTAGCGTGAAATATACCGTCTTGAGCCGAAGAAAACACTTTTTTAACCAATTTAGTGTATCGCAAAAGAGACGGTTCTGTCAACGAAGAAAATGTGAATTTTTTGGGAGAGTTTGGCTGGGAAAAGCTTGCTTTTCGGAAAGCTTTTCCCTATAATAAGCTTTCAACCTGAAAATAAGCTGAAAATGAAAAGGCAGGAGAAGGGCATTTATGGCTAAAAAATTTTATGCCGTAAAACACGGCAGGGAAACAGGAATCTTCCTCACTTGGGAAGCCTGCAGGGCGCAGATAGAGGGGGTAAGCGGCGCAGCTTATAAAGGCTTTGCCACAGAAGAAGAAGCCCTTGCCTATTTAAAAGAGGAAAACTCCTCCGGAACAGTAGAAACCGGCGATGCGAAATTGCCTTTGGAGGAAAAAAACCTGGCAGTGGCCTATGTCGATGGCAGTTTTTCAAAAAAAACAAAGGAATTTGCCTGTGGGGCCGTTTTGTTTTACCATGGCAGCCAGGTGCTATTTTCCCAGAAATATCAAGACTCGGAAATGGCGGAAATGCACAATGTGGCAGGGGAGATCATGGGGGCTGTAACGGTGATCCGCTATTGCATGGAAAAAGATATTCCGGCGCTGGAAATTCACCACGATTACGAAGGCGTTGCAAAATGGGCGTTAGGGGAATGGAAAGCCAACAAGGCTGGTACCAAAGCCTATGCGCAGATCTGCCGGGAAGCCTCAAAAAATTTGAAGCTCACCTTTCAAAAGGTGAAAGGGCATTCCGGAAATAAATATAACGATATGGCCGACGCCCTGGCCAGAAAGGCTTTGGGGCTAGATGCCCCTATAATTCCCGATACTCCTCCGAAAGCCAAGACTTGATGGCGTCCAGGGAAGCTTCCAGAAAGGGCAGCTCTCGGGTCGTGAAATCTTTTGCCCGTTCAAAGCAGACGTCCTCGTTTTTCCATAACCACACCAAAAGTTTTTCGTTTTCTCGGTCCGGTGCGATGCGTACCCGAAGCATCAAAGGCTCTTTCCGGCTTTTGGTGCAGCTGCCGGTCCAAACGTTTCCTTCCACAAAATAGTTGAAGCCGGGCAAATCTAGTTGAAACTCCACAGTTTGTTCCTCCAAGAAATAATTTGATTCCCGCAAGGTTCTTCCATGAAAGCAGGCCGAAGCCGACCTCCCCTATACAACAGCCGGCGGGAAGGGCAAGGCGGTTTTCTGCTTGCGAAATCGTGCTGCCGCTATTTTACCTATTCTAGTATAACAGTTCCGGCCAGCGAAGAAAAGAAAAAATTTTTCGTTGCCGGGAAGGCGCAAGAATGGTAGAATGAAAGCGAAATTTGCCGAAGGCCCGTTTGCAGTACCACATGGGCTTTAAGGTTGCAGGAAAGGAAACGGTGATAAAAGTGCTGAAAAAGAGTAAATTTCTGCCTTTGACTTCCAAGGAGATCCGTCCTCAAGGCTGGTTGAGGCGGCAGTTGGAAATTCAGGCCAAGGGCCTTTCCGGAAATTTAGATCGGGTATGGCCCGACGTGAGAGACAGCGCTTGGCTGGGCGGCAGCCGGGATGGCTGGGAACGAATGCCCTATTGGCTGGATGGGTTTATTCCTTTGGCGTATTTGCTAGACGATCCTGAGCTGAAGGCCAAAGCGGACAGATACGTAGAAACTATTCTGTCGCGGCAGGAGCCGGACGGTTGGATTTGCCCTTGCAAGCCGGAAGAGCGGGGCGCCTATGATGTGTGGACGGTGTTTTTAATCGCCAAGGTGCTGGCTCTGTATGCCGACTGTGCAGGCGATGCAGAGGGCAGGGTACAAAAGGCTCTTTCCGGTGTCTTGAAGAGTTTGGATGCCCACCTGGATTACAACAGCCTTTTCAACTGGGCCGCAAGCCGGTGGTTCGAGTGCTTAATCCCCATTTTTTGGCTTTATGAGCGCACCGGTGAGGAATGGCTGTTAGATTTGGCCCAAAAGCTGGAAGTAGAAGGTGTCGATTACGAGTTGCTTTTCCAGGACTTCCGGGAAAAGGAACCCCATCGCCGGTGGACCTATCTTACCCACGTGGTGAATTTGGCCATGTGCCTAAAGCAGGGCGCTTTAAAATACCGGCTTCACGGGGGAGACCCGGAAGCCTTTGCGGGCCTGGCTTTGGAAAAGCTGTTTCAATATCATGGCATGGCAGCCAGCCATTTTACCGGGGATGAGTGCCTTTCCGGAGACAGCCCCATACAAGGGACAGAGCTTTGCGGCGTAGTGGAGGCTATGTATTCTTATGAGACACTGCTTTCTATTAGTGGTGGGGCTCGCTGGGGCGACCTGTTGGAAAAACTGGCCTTTAACGCTTTGCCCGCCACGCTCAGTGAGGACATGTGGACCCACCAATATTTGCAGTTGACCAACCAACCCCAATGCAGTATTTTGCCAAAAGATCATGTGATTTTCCGCACCAATGGCGAAGAGGCGCATCTTTTTGGGTTAGAGCCGAATTTCGGCTGCTGCACCGCAAATTTCAGCCAAGGGTGGCCTAAGTTTGCCCTTTCCACCTTCCAGCGCTCCGCCGGGGGGGTGGTTTCCGCAGTGCTGGCTCCTTCCTCCGTGAATTTGGAAATTGAGGGGGTCCAGGTGGCTTGCCGGCTGGACACGGAATATCCTTTCCGGGGCAGCCTCTGTTATACGGTAGAGAGCGGCAGTCCGGTGGAGTTTGAACTGCTCATTCGAATTCCCGGTTTTGTAAAAACAGCGGTGGTAGACGGGAAACCGGCGGCCGCAGGACAGTTTTATTCCGTAAAACGTCGTTGGCAGGGAACAGAGAAGGTTCGGGTAGAACTTTCTTTCTCCTGTGAACTTACCTCGCGGCCTCGTGGTCTTGCCTGTTTGTGGAGGGGTCCCTTGCTTTACAGTCTTCCTATAAAGGAGCGCTGGGAAAAAAGGGAGTACTGCAAAGATGGGGTAGAAAGGAAGTTCCCTTATTGCGATTATGAAATTTTCCCGGAATCTCCTTGGAACTATGGGTTTGCCGGTTCCTGTTTTGAGGCGGAAGAGCATCCCATGGGAAAAACGCCCTTTTCCGGAAAGGAACCTCCCGTTACAGTCGCCTGTTCTCTGGCTCAGGTAGATTGGCCTTTCCAATGGGGTGTTTGCGCGGTGGAACCGGGAAAGACCTCCATTTCCGTTTCCGAAACTAGGAAACTGGTTCCTTACGGCTGCACGACTTTGCGAATGACGGAACTGCCGGTATTGTTTTAGTTGACAGAGTCGGCAGAGTCTGTTATTCTTAAACGAAAAAGAAAAACGCGCTCCTTGCCGCCGGGTAAGGGGAAAAGCGTTCGGTTTTTGCGCCTGTAGGCCTTGGTAGGCGCAAAATGCCGGACGCTTTTTGTTTTTAGCAAAGTTGTTTAGAGGGGGTTTAAAAAATGGAAACGAAAAGGGAGCTTTCTTTTGCAAAGTATGTTTCTTTGAATATGCTGGGGATGCTGGGGCTTTCCTGTTACATCCTGGCAGATACTTTTTTTGTTTCGGCGGCCTTGGGCACACCGGGATTAGCAGCCTTGAATTTGGCAATTCCCGTTTACAGTTTGATTAGCGGAGTAGGGCTTATGCTGGGTATGGGAGGCGGCGCCTGGTATGGCGCGCTGAAGGTCAGAGGAAGCAGGGAAGAACAGAACCGGGTCTTTACCGAAACCCTGGCCCTAGGTGGATTTTTCTCTTCTGTTTTTCTCTTGGCCGGTATTTTTTTGGCGGAATACATGGCCGGAATTTTGGGCGCATCCGATTTGATATTATCTATGACGGCAGCCTATTTGCGAACGATTCTCTGTTTTTCCCCTTGCTTTTTGCTCAATAACATTCTTTTGGCATTTTTGCGGAATGACGGCGCGCCCCGGCTGGCCATGGCTGCTATGCTGGCGGGCAGTTTTTCCAATATTTTGTTGGATTATCTCTTTTTGTTTCCTCTCCGGTGGGGAATGTTTGGGGCAGCCTTTGCCACAGGATTGTCGCCTGTGATCGGCATAGCGGTTCTTTCCACCGGCCTTTGGAAGGGAAACCGTGGGTTTTCTGTAGTGGCGGGCAGGATGTCCCTTCGATTGGCGGTTAAAATATGTGGGGCGGGGCTTTCGGCTTTGGTGACGGAGTTTTCCTCCGCTGTTACATTGGCGGTGTTTAACCTGTTGTTTTTGCGCCTCGCCGGAAATACCGGGGTGGCCGCTTATGGCATAGTGGCAAATTTGGCATTGGTGGAGACCGCTTTATTTACGGGGGAGGCCCAGGGAATACAGCCTCTGGTAAGTCATGTCTATGGCTTGGGAGAAAAGGAGGAAGAACGTCGGCTGTTAAAAAAGGGTGCGGTTCTTGCGTTGTTCCTTTCTATGGTACTGTATGGGATTGTGTTTTTTAATGCCGAATTTTTAACCCGAGTGTTTAACGGCGAGCAAGACCCGGTTTTGGCCCAAATGGCGGAGCAAGGAATGCGCCTTTATTTTACCGGTTATTTCCTGGGTGGTTTCAATATTTTGGCTTCCGCTTTTTTCAGCGCCTCCGGAAAAGAGAAAAGCGGGTTTCTGGTATCGATGCTCCGGGGAATTCTGGCCCTGCTGCCCTCTGCCATCCTTTTTTCCATGGTGGGAGGTACTACAGGCCTTTGGCTTAGCTTTCCTGCCTCGGAACTTTTGGGATTTGTCTGTTTTTTAGCGCTGTATGGGGCGGCGCGTAAGAAGGACCGTTCCGCCGGCCTTTAATTTTGGCCCGGCTTCGCATTTTTTAAGAACCGGTAATTTTCCTTTTCTTTTTTGGGTTTCTGTGCTATAATGTCCAACCGAGATATAGAAACACGCTGAATGGCTGTTAAGGGCTAGCAAAAACTGTGCGGCAGTCCGGAAAGTATCCTGAAATGAGCTGGCAGCCTTGGCGGGTGTGAGCAATTCCCATAACTGCCCGGAACCCCTTTGAGGGTCACTGTGCCGTTTACAATACAATTTTTTACCCAAGCCGGCCGAGAGGAGAGAATATGGAAAATGGCATTTTGAAATTTCATTGTATGGGCATAGAAAATGGCGGCAGGTTTCCGGTAAGAAACACCGGCCGCGGCCAGGACATGTCACCGGAATTCGTTTTGGAGAATCTTTCCCCCAAGGCAAGAACCATTGCCATTACTTTGGAGGACCTTTCTCATCCCATCAAGAATTTTACCCATTGGATTATTTGGAACATCCCTGCTACCAGCCGGGTGAAGGGCGGAATCGCTGCCGGAAGCAAGGCGGCCGGCTTAGGAAACGCTTGCCAAGGAATTGGCTATGGGTTTCACCGGTATGCGGGACCAAAACCGCCAAAAGGAAAAAAGCATACTTATTGTTTTACTGTGTACGCTTTGGACCGTGAAATTGACTTGAGCGCTCGTTCTGTGAAAAGGACATTTTTGAAAAAAGCGGGAAAGTATATTCTCCAAAGGGGAAGCCTTACGGCTGAATTTGGGGACATGTAAAAAGGGAACCAGCAACCCGCCGGCAAAAAGAGGGATGGTTTTCCTTTCCTGGCGGAATAAAGAATGAAAATGTTTTTTGGAGGGCTTATCATGGCGATTGAAAAAGTAAAAACGTATTTTGAGCAATATGGCCTTGCGGAGCGGATACAGGAATTTGAGGTGTCCAGTGCTACGGTAGAGCTGGCGGCGCAGGCTTTGAACTGCGAACCCTGCCGGATCGCGAAAACGCTCTCTTTTCTGGTAGAGGGTCACGCTGTTCTAATCGTGGCGGCGGGAGATGTGAAAATTGACAATGCCAAATATAAGGCCAAGTTCGGGACCAAGGCAAAAATGCTTACACCCGATGAAGTGGAAACCCTGGTTGGCCATAAGGTAGGCGGCGTATGCCCCTTTGCGGTAAACGAAGGGGTTGAGGTCTACCTTGACGATTCTCTAAAGCGATTTCATACGGTTTTTCCCGCTTGCGGCAGCGGCAACAGCGCCATAGAATTGACGATACCGGAGCTGGAGCAATATTCGGGCTTTATTGCCTGGGTGGATGTGACAAAGGGAAGCTGAGCGTGCTTCCTTAAAGTGCTTTGGGCCTCCCTTTGCCGAATGGCCGAGAAAGGGAGGCGTTTTTATGTGCCCATCTCACTTCGCTAATAATTCTGAGAGTAAAATGGCAAGAAAACGGGCGAAACAGCAAGCTTTGGCTGGTGGATTTTTGCAGCCACATCCCTTATCATAAATAAAAAATGCAGGAGGTACAGCATGAGCTTAGGAAACCGTTTTTACCATGCCCGCAAGAAGCGGGGACTATCTCAAGAGGAAGCTGCCGAGAACCTGGGGGTAAGCAGACAGACGATTTCAAAGTGGGAGTTGGATGAAACCTTGCCTGACATTTGCCAGGCCCAAAGGCTCGCAGGCCTTTATGGGGTGTCACTGGATGAGTTGATGAAATCCGATAGGGAGGTAGAGGAAATTCAAGAGCTCATTGAGAAAACCGAAGAGAGGGTTTCGAAAAAAGTTGATTGGGCCAAGATTTGGAGCAAGAAATATCCCATTCTTTCCACCTATCAAGATGAAGTAAACATAGGAGAATATGCCGCAGAGCTAGGACGGTTGCTAAGAAAACTGCAAAAGGAGTATGGGTACGGGGAGCTGGACGCTCTCCTGGTTTTGAAAGATATTTTAGGGAAGGTTTGGAAAAACCAAGATAAACCCGTATAGTCAGAGTACAGAAGGTCTTCCTTCGTTATTTCACATTCTGTAAATAAAAAGAGCAGGGCCTTCTCCTTTGCGGCAGTGCAGGAGAAGGCCCTGTCTTTCGATGTCCCGTCCGGGGATCTTTATTTTCTTTTTGGAGGAAGCCAGCCGGTGTCATCTCCAAAGTAGGTAATGGCGCCTTGGGGGCACAGGTTGCCGCATCCGTGACAATGGTCCACACAATTTTCCGGATGGGTAACGGACGGCTTTGGGGCTTGCTCGCTGTCATAGGCAAAATGCCTGTTTTTTGTACAGAGAGCCACACAGCGTCCACACTGGACGCAAAGGGCTTCTTCTATAACGGGGTACCAATTTTTTGCCATAATGCGTTCCTTCCTTTTCAACAATTTCCTTAATGCCAGCGGATCAAACTCTTTTGCAGGCGGGTGACCAAGGCATTTAAAGCAGTGACCACTATGCCAATGACGATGATCCCGGCAATAGCGTGGGCATAGTTCGCGTAGGTGATGCTGTTTTGGACATAATAGCCCATACCGTGGGTAGCGCCCATCAGTTCCGCAAAGTTCAGCATGAGCAGGGAAGTGGTCATGCTCACTTTTAAACCTCCCACAATGCCGGGAAAAAGATAGGGCAGCAGGACTTGCCAGATCATGGCGCTGTTGCCGAGATGAAGCATCCTGGCGGAATCTAGAATTTGCGGTTCCATCCCCACTACCCGATTGACCGTGTTTAAAAAGGTGGGCCAAAATATTCCCAATATGATCACCAAAACAGAAGCGCTGCGGAAGCTGGGCATTAACGAAACCAGGTAGGGAGAGATCACAATAGCCGGGATGGGGGCCATGATGTTGGCGATGGGGTAAGCAAAGGCCCGCAACCTTGGGTACCACCCGGCGAACATCTCCAAAATAACGGCTGCGATAAGGCTAATGAAAAATCCTGTAAGCAAAAGCTGCAGAGAATACCAGATATTGAGTAACAGCTTATCCCATTGATCAAAAAAGGTGTAAAAAACGTTTTCTGGCGCAGGGATTAGTACAGGGTGGGCCTTGTGAAGTACAGAGGTGAAAAGCTCCCAGAAGAGCAGCACCGGCCATACCAGTGAAACAATGTCAAAGGGTGCGGTTTGAGATCCGCGTCCCCGGCAGGAACGCCAAACCGAAAAGAGATGGGCTCCCTCTATGAGAAGTACGGCTGTAATCAAAGGAAGGTTTTGAGAGAGCCCGGGCCTGGCTTTCGGCGCCAGGCAGATGACAGCCAGCAGGGAAAAAAAGAGGGTGTGGGAGATCACAAGCCGCCTTGCCAAGGTGCCTCTTCCAACGTGCTTTCCAGCCATTTGCTCTCTGCCTGACCGCGATAGTTTTTTCATGTTACAACTTCCTCTGATAGGTTTTTTCCAACAAGCCCAGGAGCTGTTTTTGGACCTTCTGAATGTGTTTTCGGGTTTCTTCATCCTGCAGGTTTCGCGGCCGAGGCAGCGGTACGCAGAGCTCTCCCGCCAGCTTGCCCGGTTCCATATAGAGAAGGCGGTCGGCCAAAAACACAGCTTCCTGAATATCGTGAGTCACAAATACAATGGTTTTGTTTTTTTCTCCGCTTCCGGCAGAAAGCTGTTCTAAGAGGGTCTGAAGCTCCCGGCGGATGCGGCTGTCCAAAGCGCCGAAGGGTTCGTCCAGCAGCAAGATATCTGTGTCCAATGCCAAAGACCGGGCAATGGCAATTCTTTGCCGCATTCCGCCGGAAAGCTGGCAGGGGTATTTTTCGGCATCTTCTTTCATGGCCACCTTTTCCAAATATCCGTTTGCCAAGTCTCGCACATCCCTGCGGCTTAAGTCCTTGCGGGCTTGCCGAATGCCAAATTCCACATTTCGCCGGGCCGTCATCCAGGGGAATAGGGTATAGCTTTGAAAAACCACAGCGCACTGGCGGTTGGGGCCGGTAACCGGCTCGCCATCGATAAAAATGTTGCCCTGGTCGGGAAGTTCCAATCCGGCCAGCAAACGCAGCAAAGTGCTTTTGCCGCATCCGGATTTCCCTATGATACAGAGAAATTCCCCTTCCGCGATTTCCAGGGAAATATCCTGTAGAGCAGCCTCTGCCTGTTGATTTTCGTAATGGTAAAAAACATGCTCCAGCCGGATCTTGGCCATGGATGACGCCTCCGTTTCTAAAAGCCGGTTCCCGATTTGTCAGGTATTATGTGTTTCGAAATATTCTGTAAGCTCTTTCCAAAGCGTATGATCCGGTTCCCGCTGTAAAAGGGTAGAAAGGGCGCTTTCATAAACATCAGAGACCACATATTCTTCCCAGGAAATGTGGGAGGCCGGTTCTATTTGCCCGATGTTGACCATGGCTTCGTAAAAGGCTACACAGGCATCCCGGTTTGGATCCAGCGAAAGGCGCATATCGGGGGTGTAAGTATTGGTGCCGTAAACCTGGCCCTGTAAAAAATCGCGGTCCTCCCCGGAGTACTCCTCTAAGATGTCCAAGGTTTCTTCCTGGTTTTCCCGGGAAAAGGCATAGCCACGCAAAGCGGCGGTTTCAAATTTTACCAGGGCTTCGAAATTGCTTTCGTAAGTGGAAAGGTTACAGGTTTGGCGGCAGCAAGGATAGGGGCTTACAAAATCGCTGACAGTGGCCACTACCTCTACGCCGTAGTCTTCCGCGTAATAGCCCAGACAGGAATTGGTGATACATAAGTCATATTCGCCTTTTACACAACCTTCGATAGCAGTGTTGGAATCGTTCACATAAAGAAAGCTCACATCGGCCCCGGTACCAGGTTCACCAATGGTATATCCTTCCCGCAGCAAATAGTCTTTTAGGACCATTTGGCCGGTTTCCGGCATTTGGCAAGCAATGGTAAGGCCGGAAAAATCTGAGGCCGAACGGATGCTCAATCCCCGCCCCTTTGCGGCCATGATTTCGGCGCCCTCCCCGGCCGTCCCGCCAAGGACACGCAGGGAGGTGACCCCTTGGCTGATAAAGGTGGCCGCGGCGGTGCTGCTGAAAAGGTATACATCCAAGTCGCCGGTAGAAACGGCGGTGTAGGCGTCGTTCATACTGGAAACCTTTTCAAATTCAATGGTTACGCCTTCTTCCGCAAAATACCCTTTGGCCTTTGCCACCAAAACGCCAACCGGCTTGATGGAGGTACCCAGGAGCCCAACCTTCAGGGTGACAGGTTTTTCAGAGCCTGCGGTTTGGGAGCTTCCTGTCTCTTGGGAAGAGAGGAGGCTGCCGCTTTCAGGGGAATCGGAGGCAATGCTTGTATGCTGCCCGGCACTGCCGGAAGATCCGGTGTCATGACAGCCGGAAAGAATGAAACAGGAAAGCAGAAGGGAGAGTGTCAAAGCGAAACAGGTCAAATTTTTTCTGAGTTTTTTCATAGGAGCTAAGCTACTTTCTAAAAAAAATACTAGACTAAGTCTGCTTTTTGTCCGGAAAAGGAACCGTTGCAAAACAGGAAGTCTTGCAGCGGCTCCCAAAAGGAGAAAATATGGAATCAATCTATAGAAATAATCTTATTTGGGTACCATTTGCTGGCTTCGGTAACAGAATGCCGCACAGGCATGCCAGCGCCGGAAAGCACTGTGAGCCACCCTTTCTTTTCTTCGGAAACTTCCCCGGAGTAGGGCGTTATGGAAGCGATGTTGCCTACACAGTCGGCAAAACACAGGCCATCGCTTGTTTCAATGAACCCCTTTACCCGGAAGGTGTCTTCCAAAAACATCTCGATAAACTTTTGAAGCTCATAGGAAGAGATAGTGGGGGAAATCTTTATATTTAACTTCCGAATGGACAGGTCGGCGGTAAGGGGCATATCGTCCTGGTGCGTGCCTTGAGTTTGTGCCAACAGCTCCAAAACAGAAGGATCTACCCGGCCAAAGCTGGTTTCCAGCAGAGGCATACCGGGACGCTGGCCTTTTATGAGCGATTCCGTTTTTTCCAGTTGCTCTTCGGTGGCCAGATCTACCTTGTTTACCACGGCCACATCGCTGGAAGCCAGCTGCTTGACGCAAGTGCGGGCGGTGGCATAAAGCTTTGGAAAACGGAGCGCGTCTATGAGACAAATCCCGCCCATGTATTGGATATGAGGAAAACGGTTTTCTTGAGAAAACAGCTTTCTTACACCGGTGGGATTGGAAAGGCCCGAAGCCTCCACCAGGATCACATCTGCCTGGAATTGGGCGGATTGAGCCAGAACCTTTTCAAATTGGTCAAACCGGCAGGAGCAAAACACCGAACCGCCGGAAATTTCCTGCAAAAACCCGCCCAACCCGGATAAAAGAGCGCCGTCTACGCCTTCCTTGCCAAACTCATTGACAATCAGCTGGAGCTTTTGGCCGGGGAACAAGCGAATAAAATTTTTCAAAAAGGTGGTTTTTCCTGCCCCCAAAAATCCGGTGATCAAATAGAGCTTGCTCATGGTTTTTACCTGTTGCAGGCGTCGATACCTTCCTGAATGGCCGCTTCCAGTTCAGCCTTTGTGGGAATGATAGAGCGGTATTTCAGCTGGCCGTTGATGTACATAGAGGGAAGGTTAGGCACGCCCATTTTTACACAGCGGGCCACATTTTCCTTATAGATGAACTTATATTCTACCAAGTCGATGGCATCGCCAAAGGTTTCCTTGGCCGCGTTGGCAGCGCCCATCATGTAGCCGCAGGCAGCGCATTGCGCAGAATCCAAAGTGAATACTTCCACCAGGGGCTTTTTCAGGTTGGCGTAATCGGGCAACACCACATTGGAGGTATCGACTTCTTCGGTTTGGTAGTTCTTTACCATTTCCCGCACAGCGTCGGTATCGATGGCGGCCTGAGCCACGCCAATACCATTCTCTACCGGTACATCGTAAGGCATGTCGCAGCCGGGGGCGAGGATGAAATTCTTTTTCACCGGGATGCTGTCTAACAGGTCTACGGTGAATTTCATGTTGTCCTGCTGGTTGCCCAGCAGCATGGTGGAAGTCAGAGGAATGTTGCCGCCAATTACCACGTTATATTTGTCGCTGATCTCTTTGGCGGCCAACAGGTTTACATTTTCATCTACGGAAATGGAATCGGGGTTTGTTTGGCACATCGCTTCGATATTCCGGGTGGCGTCGCCGCAGACAAAGAAGGAGGAAAAAACACCCAGTTTCCGAATATGGTCAAAAAGCTCTGTGTAGGGAACCGTCATGTATTGCTCGAAATGGGCGGTGGAAATTTGGGAAATCAGCGGGTCCACAATGGCGATAACATCCATACCGGCTTCCACATAATAATCGGCCATTTGCTTGCAGACACGGTTGCAGAAGGCAAACAGGTTTTCCGTTTCCTCCTCGAAATCGAACATATCGGTAAAAAGGTTGTTCCCTCGCAGGTGAGAAGCCAAGGTGAAGGGGCCGCAGATCAAGCCATAAAGCCCGGTGGTTTCTCCTACCGCTTCTTTCATTTTACGCATCACTTCCAGCACATAAGGGATCCGGCCGGATTCCTTGGTGGGAATGGTGCAGTCGCAGGGCGTTTCCGGAGGCTCCATATCGCTGCCGTCCAAGGGATGGCCGGAAACAGAAGGAGGGCAGTCATCGGCCCAGGTGAGGTCGCAGCCCAAGCATTCCGCCTCGATCTGCAGATCGAAAATAACGGGCTGACCGTCGGGACGATACAGGCGGTTGACTTCCATCAGCGATTCAAAAGCCTTACTGGCATCGGTAAGCATCTCCGTAGCGGTATACCCTTTCAATTTGCCCGCGTGTACGCCGGCAAAAGGTACCCAGGGAGCCCGTTCGGTTTCTTCATGGCGGAGCGTGCGAAACAGCAGTTCTTTCATTGGTGGTCCTCCATTTCTATGAATAAAAACTTAATTTTTTCCGTTTTTTCGCTGAACCTTTACCACAGAGGCCTTTCCCGGTTCAAGGCCAGAGGGAAGAGGAGCAGCTTCCAAAGCTTCCCGCAGCCGGTAGATTACCTGGTCAATTCCGCGGCGGTATTCCTTTAAGGTGCTTTCCCAATTCTTCATGCACTCCCAACCGGCTTCGGTGATGGAAAAGACCCGTTTCCCCGTTCCGGCCTTAGAATTTTCTGTGGTATGGGAAGAAATGAGCCCACGCTTTTCCATATCCCGTAAAATGCGGTAGACACCGGCGGCATCGGGAACAGAAGCCTTCCAAAGTTCGGTAGCGGCAATTTTCTGCAACAGGCGGTAACCGTGGTCGGGCGATTTCGCCAGTGAAAATAAGATAATAGGCTGCACAAAGCGCGTCAGCGTACCGCCTTGGCAGGCACATTTGGCATTTTCCCCCTTCAAACGGCTCACCTCCGTAGAATAATGGCAGTATACCATGTTTTTTGGTTTTGCTCTTGTAGAAAGTTTCACTTTTTTGAAGAATGTTATTCAAAAGCTGCAGCCGGACCAAAAAAGAGAAAAAATAACCGAAACACAAGGGGCTCTTTTTAGCTCCCACTGTTTCGGTTATTTTATGTTTTATAGGCCTGGCAGTTATGTTCCAAACATTTCCGTTAAAACAGCGCTCACCTTTTCAGCGCCTTTTTCATTCAAATGGTCTGTGTCCATGAAATCGGAAGCGTTGAACAGGTCACTTTCGTTAAAATCTATAAAATGTACGGTTTCCGGCACGGAATCTACCAGCTCCAGCACGGCTTCTTTCATTTCCTTCAAAACAAACTGGTTATAAGCCTGGGTAAAAGGAGTAATGACCACCACCGGCAGAACCTGGTTTAAGGAAAGGAACCGCATGAAATCTCGGAAGATCTCTTTGTTTTCCAAAAAACTGTTTTGGTACTGGAAGGCCTTGTTATGGCTTTCTGCCCGCACCTTTCCCAGGGAATAGCGCTCTTCTTCTTTTAAATCGCTCCATTTTCGCCCGTTTAAATTGAAATAAGAACCTCTGGGGCGAATAGGGGAATAGTAGGTGCCCCATTCCAAAAGCTTTTGGGAGGCCGCCTGTTCGCACATTTCCCGAATAGGTGTGGGCACGGTGCCCACATCAGCCCATAGATCTATGGGCTGGCAATCCTTCCAGTGGCGGGCGTCTTGAAAAATGGGATAGTAGACCCGGGAGATCATGGTTTCCCGGGAAATTTTGCTGCGGGAAAGGTCTTGAAAGGCAATGTAATACCCCATTACAATAAAGCATTTGGAAAATTTCCTGCCATCCCGCAGGGCTTCTTTGGCACAGAGGAAATCGTAATAAATATCTTGGGAGTGCATGGAACAATTTATGGCGTCTTCCCATTGGCTTTCCTGAATACCGTTCAAGGCATGGGAGGAACCGGTGATCAGGGTGGCGTTGGGGGCGGTCCCGGTACGCGCCTTGTTCAGCATAGTTTTGAGCCAAAGGTAATCGTAGTTATTAGAGAAAAAATCAGTTGCCAGCTGGTTGAGCAGCTCTTGGCTTTGGGGTTCCATAGGGGCCTCCATAGGAGTAGAGTTTCTTAGGCAATATGTTGTGTTTTGCTTGCCGATTTGCAAAATTTTATTTATAACAAAAATTTTTATACTAGTTTTGTTTCCGATACAAAAGCCTTAGTATTTGGCGTCGAGGCATTTTCCCTAGAGGCACAGATGTGTTTGGAAAAGTGTATCCAAGATATCATTGTATATAGAGAATGGAGTACTATTCTTTTGAACTGAAAAACGATAGACGCTATGTTAATGGTTTTAGGAAATGTGTTGCCACATAAAATTGTTATGTTTTCTGAACAAGATATAGACAAACAATTTCCGGAACCTCTATTGTTCCGCCATGTGAATCAATGCAGTTTTTAATTGCCTCAAGATAGCTAGCACGTTCTGTTTTGCTTAACATCATTGCTTTTGCATCTGTACCCACTAATGCTGAAAATCGTTGGGAAGAGTATTTTTCTAACCATCGGAATTCATAATATTTGGGGGTGTTAAAAAAGTTGTTGACAGTAATTTGGCTGATACGCTTCTTTTTAAGCTGTTCTATCTCATCTACTTCATAGTCGGCGGGTGCATTAGGAAGAAATTGGTCTTTTATGGCATTTATTTTGTCAAAAATGCCACCTCTGCGGCATACATCGAAAAAGATATTCCAAAATACAGCCATTGTTCCGCCGTCTCGAAGCATTTTCCATGCTTTTGGATAACCATTTTCACATTTGATCCAATGAAAGGCTGTAGCTGAATATATTAGATCATATTCTTTCTTTGCTTCATAATCCTCAAAGTATGCTTTTTCGATATTGATATTAGGAAATTCTCTATATTTTTTTTTAAGGAATGCAACCTGTTCATCACTTACTTCAAGCAAGTCTAATTTATGGCCATGTGCCAAGAATAAGTCGGTTGCCTGCCCTGTTCCGGCACCAACTTCTAAAATGTTTGCAGTAGTACTAATAGAGGAAAAATTGCTAATTGCGTCATATACAGCTTCAGGATATTGGGGACGACCGAAATCATAATCGGAGATAACATTTTTATATAATTTCTTTTTTATATCCATGATATTCATTATTCTTCCCTGGCTTTCTGTTTTTTTAAACGAACTAGAATATTTTAAACATTTTTCCCATATTTTCGCTAAATTCAGGTGGATCGTATTTTACTAGTCCGCCACCAGGATAGAAGGTCAGTTCTGCTAGATATACTTTTGCTTCTGCATCAAAGAAATCCACTCGTACAAATGGAAAATCATGAGCAAGCTTACGAGCAATTAGAATCATTTCGCTGAGGTGTTTAGGTTTTTGAGCATCAAAATATATCTGGTGTTCGCCATACTTTATATTCAAATGATTCCAGTTTAGGTCGTAAAATCCGTATGGATGTTCAGATATGTCTACTTTATCATTCCGAAAGTGTTCTTTCGTCATATAACAGAATTTTGGTTCGCCATTAAAACAAAATAATTTACAGTCATCTGGCGTTTCTTTTTTTTGATCAATGTATTCTTCTACAAAAACTTTTGGCTTCACGTTGTGGTAAGCACTACAAAATCCGTTAATCAATAAGTTTATCGGATTAAACCAGTAATCTTTGATTTCTCGTTCTAATGCTTTGAAATCAAACGTAGTTTTATCTTGTACAATGGCAATATACTTGCCATTGTCTTGACAATTCGATTTCACTACAAACTGTTTCGGTAGGCCATCGAAATTTACTTCATCAGAAGAATTCCACACGCGAAAAAGCTTAGCTGTATATCCCTCTCCTAGTTTTTCTGCAACGTAGTCTTTAAAAGTAACCTTATCTACGCATCGAGTCATATTTGGATGGTGATAGTAAAGCTTATACCACTGGAGTTTTTCGTTGAAATCTTTTGGATGGTCTAAATCAAGTTCGTATCCCATTTTTTTAAACCAAATTTGTTGGAGTAATTTTTTACGTGATTCAATCGGCATTTTATAAATTAAATGGCTGCTTCGACCTAAACGCACATCAATTTTCTCCATTTAAAAAATTCCTTTTCTATGAGTCTTATCTTTATAAAGTTCTATTTATCATAAAATGAGAGCAATGCTTCTTTTGTCAAAATACCATATCGTTGTGGAACACCGGTCGCAATAAGATCATTACCACAAAACATGCCATTAACATACCACTCGACACCCATGTAATTGGCATACCATTGAAGTACCCGGTCCATAGTGGGTGCTTGCATATTAAAAAAGTCGAAAAAGGCCCGTATAATGGCAAGCCCCCATGGGAAATCTTCTGTAAACATGCGTGAATTGGTATCGACGATAAATGTACCATTCTTTCTGGGCGATGGCACCATAGGTGCCCATACTGTTTGAAATGTTGGTATGCTGTTAATTTTTTTCGTTAAAGCATAGATGTTCGGTGATTCATAGTGTTCTGAAAGCGGAAGAATCGCACTAGTATCAATTGACACGATTTTTGTTAAAAGACTCTGTAGCTCGCGGTCCATAGAAAACAGGATATCCGATGTAGTGTCAGTCCAGCCTACATAAAACTTCACTTTAGTAGCGAATTCATGAGTCTTTTCATATGCTCCAAACATTTCATAAGTCCGGGCTGTATGTAATAGAGGATTTGTAGGAGTTAAAGCAATCGAGAGAAAATTTGCTGCTTTTCGAGTACGGAGTCCACATGCCTCTATACAGGTACACGCCGCTTGGACTGTGTTTTTCTTTAAGGTTCCTACTACGCTAAAAGGCTTCCAGCTTTTTAAATTTGTTTCTTTCCCATATGTTACTAGTTTTGCCGTAAACGGTACTCGCTGAAATCCAAAAAGGATGGCATTTTTTCCAAAATATTTTTCAAAGTAGTATTCGCATCCGCCGCCTCCGGGAATGACTCCGATATAAACTCCCTTTTTGATATAAGGCGCAATATTACAAAATGCTTGTTCTACTGCAAAATGCGGCAAGGCGACAAAAATAATATCAGCATCGGATACAACAGAAGGCTCTTTAGTAATTCTGTCAATTCTTACTTTATAAGATTCGTTGCGTTCTATGTCATTACACTGAATAAATTTTTCAAATTTATCAGGATGCTGTGTGTATAAAGATACTTTTTTTTGTGGATCATGATGCTTGATATAGCACGCCAGTGTAGTTCCAATATGGCCCCCACCTATGATGCAAACATTCATTTTATTATAACCTTTCTGTTATTGTTCGCCTAATTCTTTGCGTAGCGCTTCCAGAAGTACATTGTTATCTTCGGGGTTTCGCACAGCTAACCGGATATAATCTCGGCCATTTGTTTTTGTCATCAGTTCTTTAATAAGCAAATTGTGTTTTATAAGCAGTTTCTTCAGCAATACTTTAGGTGACAAGCCTTCCAAAAGCTCTACCATGATAAAATTTGCCTGGGAGGGGATCACACGAAGTTGGTTGATCTTGCAGAGTTCTGATTGGAACCTGGCCCGCTCTTGACGAAACAGTCCCAAGGCTACATGGTAATCGGCCTTATATTTTTCTTCAATTTGCAAATAGAACTCTGCAAAAGAGTTGATGTTCCATATAGCGACATCTTGTTTTACCAAAGTAACAGTCTTAGTATCTCCAGAGGCGAGGATACCCAATCTGAGTCCGGGCACTCCATAGGACTTAGAGATGCTTTTGATTACATAGAGATGAGGGTTTTGTGTTAGAAGGGTTTGATCTATCAGGGTATTATTTTCTTCTTCCGCAAAATCTATGAAAGATTCATCGACAATCAGTTTGATCTTCCGGGCAGCACACCATGAAACCAGCTCCAGCATATCTTTTTTTGGAATATAGTTTCCGCTGGGGTTATCGGGGTTGATCACGATCAGTGCGCTTAAATTTTTGTCCGAAAAGTATGCTGTAATGTCTTTTACGGAATAAGCATAGTCAGGGTTATCGGGAACAAACGTCACCGATTTTTTTCTGTCATATCGGTTATGGTATTCTTCAAAGGTGGGACTGATAAATCCAACTCTTCCTTCTAACTGCTCCATCAGTGATTTAATTAGCTCTGCCGCGCCATTTCCTACAACAATATTTTCTGGTTGTACATCGAAGTTTTTTGCGGCAAGCAGAGAATTTACTCGCATACCAGAAGGGTATTCGGTGAGCAGCTTTTCAAAGCTTGCCTTGATTTCATCGACCATTCTTTGGGGAGGAAAATAAGGATTGACCAAATAACAGAAATCTAATAATTTGGGGTACCGCCAATATCCGCCAAACCGTCCCTGTAGCAAAGCTACTTTTTCTTCTTCGTCCGGTGTAAAAATAGATTCCGCGATGTCTAAGTCCTGAATATCATCAATTTCATACCACAGTTCTCCGTTTAAGCGCTTAGCACAAATTTCTGGCTGGTCTAGGGCTATTACAACCTTAAGGACTTGCTCATAATACTCATTACTTCCAAGAGCGGTGGAATAGGCCTCTAGGAATGGAACATAGCATGTTTGCGCGAATTGTCTACTGAATTTATAAAGATTGACAGTTTTGTAATAAGAATCTCGTTCTTCGAACCGGAATTTTTTCCCCGGAATAAAAGCAATAATTTGATCGTTTTCATCCAGCTTGATACAGGTGCCATCCATCCAGCTTTGATATTTATCTACCAACGCGAGGGAGGTTCTTGGGTCTTGGATGAGCGTATCTAAAACGGTATCCTCAAAAATTAAATCTGATTCTAAAAGAATTGTATCTTCTTGTTTCAAATACTCGCGTGCTAGAAACAGAGAATAGATGTTGTTTGTTTTATCGTAAATGGGATTATTGATAAACACAATAGGGGTATATATGTTTAAAGTAGAGATGTAATCGATCAATTTCTGCCCTTCATATCCCACTACAACAACAATTTGTGAAAGGTGCTTTTTTTCTAGTTGATGTAGCATGCGGTCAATAAGTGTTACACCATTTACCTTAACCATACATTTCGTCTGGTTTTGCGTTAATTCCTTTAACCGTCTGCCCATTCCAGCGGCCAATATAATTGCCTGCACTCTAATATCAGCTCCTTTTAAAATTTGAAGAGTTTCTTTCAAAAATTGGCTTCTTTACGCAATTCTTGCCAAAGTTCTTCTGCTACCCGCTGCCCGCTTTTTCCATCTGCCAAGGGCAAGTCCCGCTGGCGGATTTTTTTCCGTGAAGCGCGGTATGGGTCTTCTCCTCGGGCGGTTCTTTCTAAAAAGGAAAGAATGTTTTCTAAAGTTTTTCCTTCTTCCAACCATTTGCTTTCAATAAACTCGGTTTCCATAAAATTGGCTTCCGGTTTGATGAGCAAGGCGGGTTTGTCCATTAGGAGATATTGTGATAATAGGGAACTGAAATCGGAAATCATTGCATTAGAGAAATAGAAAGCGGCTTTACAAGAGGCTTCTTTATCTATCACCACATTGGGCATTTCTTCAGCCTTTTTCAGTAGGTTTCGGTAAACAGAATATGATTGTGGGCGATACAACTTGGTGACGGTATCTGTCATAGGATGCGGTCGCCAAATGAGGGCGCATCCAGGGTTTTCCTGAAACCATTCCAAAATGCCTTTTCCGTACCGCAAAGAGGAAATTGCCAGGTCATACCAGCTGTTCCACAAAAATACCATTCCATTTTGGAGCCCTTCCCAGTCCTTTGGCAGTTCGATGCCTTGTTCGCCAAGAGCGACAAGGCCATCTAACTTGGGCAACCCTGTCAGTAGAGCGTTTGTTCCTTTATGTGAGGTATGCTTACAATAATATCGGTAATGTTTTTCGGAAGAACAAACCGACTTCCAAGCATATTGATAAACCGGCAATTCACATAATGTTTTCCGTGTGGTATTCCATTCCCGTTCCGGCAGCCAATAGGGCAAATACACCAGCCTGGTATGCTGGGCAATGGTTTGCGGCCAGAATTGCGGCAAGGTGCAGGATTCATAGGGCTGGGAAATAAAGGCTAAATCGGGCTTGTCTTTTTCCAAGGAATATTGGTTGTAGTGGAAAAAGGGAATACCCAGAGGGGTAAGGTAGTCTTTGTAAATGGTCTCCCGTTTGGGGCCGCTTGGGGTGTTTACCTCCCGGAAAACCGGTGTCAGCACCACAACAGGGTCAAAGCGAGGGTCGTTTTTCATGTAGGTGTAAACACTCTCCATAGAATCCCATTTTTCGCCCAATTCCGCAAAAAATACGGCCCGAACCTGGTAGTTTATTTCCTTGGGCAGGCATTCCCCCAAGGCTTGGATATGCTTTTCCAAAGAGCTGTTTCCCGGCTCTGCCCATTCCTGTTTTATGGTGCCGGTAAGCTCCAGGGGTAGGGAAGAGCGGCAGTCGTTTTCACAGCCCCGCAAGGTGTCTTCTATTTGAGAGATCATCAGCTTGCCTGTTTCCAAAAGTTCTTTCCCAAGCTCGCTTTCCGGTTGGGCGCTAATATATTGGGCTGCTTCCAACAGGGTTTGGCACATTTCCCTAAGGGAAACCAAAATGGAATATCTCATGGCCGTTTCACTTCCTTTTTCGGTGCAGCTCACCGGTTATTGGGGGATCTGCCGCAGCAGAGGGGATTGTATGGTGTCCCGTTCGATGAGGTAGGCCACCTGCTGGTATTGGGGACTGCTTTTTAATACTAAAATGGCCGGGTCGTTAGGGTCGAATTGTTGAAGCAGGGCCCGCATCTGTTCCGCCAGAGCCAAAAGCTCAGGGGTAGCCCCCAGCAGCTTCTGGAAGTCGGCGGTGTGGTCGGCTAAAAATTCCACCATGTCTTTTACATCGGGGCAGCTTTCCAAGCCCTCTCGCAGCAGCCGCACATATCCAACCGTATCGTGGGCTTCCATAGCGGCAAAAGCCTTGGCGCAGTACCAGCCGAACCGGTGCAAAGGAGGCAGCACAAACAGGGCGTCTTCCCGCAGTATTTCTTTGCAATAGCAGCGGGGAAGGAACTCTTCTTCCACCTTCGCGAAGGCACGAGCAAGGGACATGCCCTGTTCAGTGTCTTGAACTTCGGAGCTCCACGGGTATTTCCGCAGGGCACCCATCAACAGGCCGCGCACCCAAAGCAAGCCTTGCCAATCCTTTGGAGGTGTTTCCGCTTTTTTTAACACATAGGGTAAAAAGCTTTCGAAGTTGCCTGAAAGGCGGGAAGCCAGGCTGTCCATTTCTTCAATAGGAAAGGGTTTGCTGTTGGGAAGGGGAAAGGTAACGCCTTGTTCCAGGGCATAGGAAAGAGCATGTATGGGCAGCCGGGAATAATCTTCCTGCCGGGCCAGCACCTCTTCCATACGCCGGATGTCAGTGGCTTCTAAAATAGCGGCGGCATCGCCTACACCGCATTTGCCTTCCAAAGGTAAAAATAGCGTGTAAGCATGACCGAAGCCCTTCTCAGCCTCGGCTTTTCGGTATTCTTTTGGGAAAGCTTGAGTTGATGCGGCATATAAGGCATCTTTTCGAGCATCCCTATCTTTTTTTTCTAATGCCTCTGAGTTAAGTTGATTCCAGAATTCTAATAGTGTGTCACACATGTTTAGCTTACTCTGGGCATGAAGGTTCATTAGAATTCCAGTATAATTTTTAATATTAGGAATAGATATTTTCCCACCATCTAAGGAAATAAGTACTTCCTGTGATTTTTCGAATTGCTTGTCAAAAAAATAGGCATCTGCAATTAGAATTCGCACCTGTTCCTCGCGGAATAGGGAAACGGACATCAGAGAACTATATGCCATATCTGCAATATGATCATGCTTGGTTCGGTAATTCGTTACTGCTTTTAAATATGCCTCACCAAAGGGAATAGCTTGCTTATATTCTTTCTTTTCAGCATATCGCATAAATGTAGTATAATTAATATCAATAGTAGTAAACAAAGAGTCTGGAAAACAGGTCTGCGCTTGCTCCATCCACTCATTAAACTCTGGTAGCGATCTGGTGTTAGCAATATTGACAGCATGGCGTAAAATTGGAGGCCCAAGCTGTTCCCAAGAGTTCCATTTTTTTCGTACTCCATCTAAAGCGCAACGGACAAATTGCTCCTGCTCATAACCAACAGCGCTTTCGATACATTGTAAAAGCAACATTAAATTTTGTGGTTCATCTGCTAATTTTGTTTTTAGCAGTTCCATATTCCGTTTACGTTTAGCGTTTCCCTGTTCTCCTTCAAAATTAATGTAACCATCGTGATGAAGAATTGTATTACCTAGGCCATAAAGGGTTCCCACTTCGCGATTCCAATGCTCGTGGATAGCACCTTCATAATGAACTCCAGTAGAACGGCGGAGCATCCGTGCTCCTAAAAAATCACTGTAATCTCCTTGGAGGTCGTTCTGTAAATAATTGCGGATAATAAGAGCACACGCATTGAATTTCTTACCAATTTCCGGTGTACGCAAAAAATAGACGAGTTGGGAAATATCCTCGTCTAACCATTCATCTGCATCAATGGCCAAATGCCATGTACCCGAGCAAAGATCTAACAGTGAATTGCGTGCAGCAGAAAAGTCGTTGATCCAAGGGAAGTCGATCAAAATATCTGCATATGATGCTGCGATGGCTCGACTACCATCTTCTGACCCCGTATCTGCCATGACAAGCTCGCAGGGTACAGCATTTCGTAGAGGTTGAAGAGATTTCAGGCATCGTTCTAAGCAGCGGATTTCGTTTTTAAAGATGATTCCAATTGAAAGTATAGGCTTTGCCATTGTTATGCTCTCCTTTTTTCATTTGGGTATCATGGGAAAACCGCCGGGAAAAAACGGCTTTCCCATGGTACTCACAACAGAGAAATGGGAGCGGGCCGAGCGCCCGCCCCCACTTTGCTGTGAAATGTTGTTGCGAAAGAGCTCCAAAAGAAATTACTGAAGGAGCTGTAACACACCCTTCGTCGGAACACGCCTTTGGAGCTCGCCGGGCTTTGCTGCGCAAAACCCGGTTTCGCTTGACGGGCGGTTCCTCCTCTCCGCAAAAAATCTTATGTTTTTTTTTGCGGTTAAAGAGGAAACTGTAAGCTAACAGAAAAGTCAAACTTACTGGAGGAGTTGCAGAACACCCTGAGGTACCTGGTTCGCCTGGGCCAGCATGGCTTGGGCGGACTGGATGAGGATGTTGTTCTTGGTGTAAGACATCATCTCTTCGGCGATATCGGTATCGCGAATGGTGGACTCGGCGTCCTGAATGTTTTCGGTCATGACGCTCAAGTTGTTAATGGTGTGATCCAAGCGGTTCTGGGTGGCGCCCAAGGTACCGCGTACATCAGAAACCTTGTTGATAGCCTTCTTAATAGCGTCTACAGCAGCTTGCGCACTGGTCTGATCGGCAATGCTGATGCCGTCAATGCCCAAAGCGGCAACGTGCATATCGTCAATATTGACCTTCAACTGGTTGTAATCCTCGGAAGAATCGCCGATCTGCAGGGTCAAACCGCTGGTACCAGTGCCGCTGGCTCCGGCAAACTTCACCAGACCTTTCCAATTACCATCTTTTTCAGCAGAAGTACCCTGTAGATTGTTTTTATCATAATCTACAGTGCTGTTAGCGTTCATAGCTGTTGTGGAACCTTTTTTCTCAGTCAAGTAGACTATAGAGCTATTATTGTCGCTGGTGACCTTAAACATTGCGTCAGTCGCAGCAGACTTAGAAAGCTGCTGAGCCGCATAGGTTGCTAAATCTGCATCGTCCTTATCGTAAGCGGTTAGGTCAATCTTATTAGCAGCATTCTTATTTTTACTGTCAGCTCCTACAGCAAAGGTATAGGTAGTGTTGCCAATTACAAGTTTTGCACCATCGGCAATCTTCAATTTACTTAAATCAAAATGTGCTTGCGCATATTTGCGGATTTCGGCAACTTGTGCTGGAGTGTCAATGTTGACAGCCAGAGACTCTGCAGTGTTCCAATCGGCATCGGTGTCACTCAACTCAACTGTAACTCCCATATTTCCGGTAAATTCAGCAGTGGGAGTAGTAGCCATAGTTAAAGTAATCTTGCCACCAGTGGCAGTAATGTTAAAGCTAACACCATCAATGGCAACTTGAGTGGCAGCAGTAGCCAAAGTGGCCACTGCATCTTTTACTTCACCGGCAGTGCCGATATTAACGGTGACGGTAGCCACCTCTTGCCCGCCGATTTTAATAGTAGCAGTAACAGTGCCTGTAGCAGCGCCACCCTTGATTTGGAAATTAGCCATATTAACAGAATAAACGCCCTTCTTACTCTCTGTTACCGCAGCCAAAGTAGAGTCGTTATCAATGGTCAAGGATACGTCGCTGGCGCCTGCACCGCCCGCAGCCATAGAGCCATCCAACAGCTTAATACCGTTGAAGTTGGAGCTATCGGCAATACGGTCAATTTCGGAACGAAGCTGGTTCATTTCCTTCTGCAGCTGATAACGGTCGGTTTCGTTATCGTAGGTGCCGTTGGCAGATTGGTTGGCCAAGTACACCATGCGGTTGAGCATGTCATGTACTTCGGTAAGGGCGCCTTCTGCGGTCTGTACCAGGGAAATACCGTCCTTGGCGTTCTTCTGAGCAGCTTCCAAACCGGTGATCTGGGCACGCATCTTTTCGGAAATGGCCAAACCGGCAGCGTCATCACCGGCGCGGTTGATCTTGTAGCCGGAGCTCAATTTTTCCAGGTTCTTGGAAAGGGCGCTGGTGTTGTTGGTGTAGTTCCGGTAGGCGTTCATCGCCATAATGTTGTGTTGAATACGCATAATCGAATACTCCTTTTCGTTTTTCCGGCGGCGTCCTTACCGCCGTTTTTTAATAAGTTTTGTGTTTTGCTTTTCCCAAGCCCGGAAAACCCGGCCGGACTTTTCCGGGCTTTTGAAAAGCGCTGATATCTCAACCGGCCCGCGAAGCCGGGTGAAACCTAAATAAACTTAAAAGGGAATGGCTCCCCGGGATGAAATTTGCCGTAAGGCAAATTTGTTAGTAACAATCGGACCCCGATTGTTACTTGCGCAATAGCAATACCAAAGTGAGGCAGCTGCTTTCCCTGCGCGAAAGGAACCGGCCAACGAAAAACTTAGAAGCTTGCCGTTCAGCGAATGGGCTAGGCCCTGCTCTTCACTGGGGCCTTTTTCCTCACCTTTTGGATGGCCTTTGGGGCTTCCCCTTCCAGCTCCTCGTGTACCTTTCCCCGGCGGATATTCAGGCTTTTGGGGGCGTCTATGGCAATGCGGAACTGCTCTCCCACCTTTAACACCTGCACTACAATATCCGGCCCTATGGTCACATAATCGCCTTCCTTGACGCTCAATGCCAGCATCCCTGCTTCCCTTCCTTTTCTTTGAAGTTTTGGGCACAAAATTTTAGGCTTTCATTCACAGAAATATTTTGTTTTTCATTTTCTGAATTGGAATTTACTCCTAAAAATTCAGAGGAAAACCCTTGCCTCAGTTTGGAAAAGTATGCTTTTCCAAACTCTTTTTCTCTTGTGCCTTCAAAAGCTATTTCGGCTAGATATGGTAGAAGTTAAGGGCAAAATGCAAAAATTTTCCCCCCAATCCCTCAGTTTGGAAAAGTATACTTTTCCAAACTCTCTTATTTTTTGCCTTTATATTAGAAATAACAGGGGAAGGCCCCCGAAAATACTGGAAAAAAGCCCACTGGAAACGCAAAAAGTGCCGGATACTTAAAAAAGTATCCGGCACTTTCAAAAGCCCGGCTTTGCGGATGGTTTTTTCCCTTTTGGCTGGCCTATGCCGCCATAGCCTAAGGCAGGCCCCCAAACAGAGCAAGAAAGGAAATGTGTTTTTTATGCCTTTGCCAGTTCAGGATCCATGGCCTCCGCCACCTTTATCATAATAGCGCATTCCATGCGCTTGCGGAAAATCTCGCAGCCATATTCATAAATCCCATGGATGTCCCCTTGGGCGTGGAAGGCATTGGCGGCGCAGCCACCGGAACAATAGAGCTTTGCCCAGCAGTCCTGGCAGGCAGGGCGGGCATAAACATTGCAAAGCTTAAATTCATCCCGCAAAGAGGTGTTAGTGACGCCATCCCAAATGTTTCCCAGCTTAAAGCGTTCCTCTCCAACAAACTGGTGGCAGGGGTACAGGTCTCCCCAAGGGGTGACGGCCATATACTCCGTGCCGGAACCGCAGCCGGAAATTCTTTTATAAATGCAGGGCCCATGGGAAAGGTCCAGCATGTAATGGTAAAAGGTGATGGGCTTTCCCAGTTTTTCCCGGCGAATCATGTCTTTGGCCAAAAGCTCATATTCCGAAAGCAGGGTGGGGAGGTCTTCTTTTGTCAGGGCGCAGGGATCCCCGGGCTTTGCCACCACCGGCTCCATGGAAAGCTCGGTAAAGCCCAAATCGTCCGCCATGTGGAACAGGTCCTGGGTGAAATTGGTATTGTAATGGGTAAAGGTGCCCCGCATGTAATAGTTTTTTCCGCCCCGGGAGGCCACGAACTTCTGGAATTTTGGCACAATGGTGTCGTAGCTGCCTTTCCCGGTAATGTCTTTTCGGAACCTGTCGTTTACTTCCCGGCGGCCGTCCAGGCTCAATACCACATTATGGCATTCCCGGTTGGCCCAATCTATCACTTCGTCGGTGATGCCAACCCCGTTGGTGGTAAGGGTAAAGCGGAAGTTTTTGCCTTTTTCCTGTTCTATGCTCCTGGCATAGGCCACCAGCTGCTTGCAAACTTCAAAGTTCAGCAGAGGTTCCCCGCCAAAAAAGTCCACTTCCAGGTTCCGGCGGCCTTGGGAGTTTTCTACCAGGAAGTCCAGGGCCCGTTTTCCCGTTTCAAAGCTCATGAGGGCTTGTTGGCCATGGAATTTCCCTTGGGCGGCAAAGCAATATTCGCAGTCTAAATTACAGGCATGAGAAACATGAAGGCATAGGGCTTTCACGGCAGTGCTCCTGTTTTTATAGTCAAAGGCCTTGCCTGCGTAGGTGTCTTCCGAAAACAGCTGGCCCTGGGCCTGGAGCTCCGCAATGTCTTCCAAACAGGCGGAAAGCTCCGCCTCTGTTCCCACCTTGCTTTCTAAAAGCCGGTCTTTCACCTCTTTTTTGGAAAGCCCCTGGTCTAACAGGGCAATGGCTTGGTAGGCGGGTTCATCTACCACGTGGACGCTTCCGCTGGCAATGTCCAGTACAATGTTATAACCGTTTAAGCGGTATTGATGGATCATAAATCTGTAACCTCCATAGAAGAAATATGCCGGAACGCAAAAACTCACGTTCCGGCATATCAAAGCCCTTATTCACCACCAGGAAATACTTTTGGGAAGCTTTATGCAGCCTGCCATCGAACTCCGGCCTCGGCCAAGCGTAAAGGCTTCCCTGCGGTTCCGGAAGGGAGGGGAACAGGGGGCTTTTAGCCAAATTATTCTTTTTCGCCGGCCTTTTCGCACTGCTGGTTGGCAATGCCGCAGCTGGTCTTACAGGCGCTCTGGCAAGAGGTTTGGCATTCCCCACAGCCGCCCTTTACGGCACTTTCCGCCAGGTCCCTCGTATTTAATGTTTTAATATGCTCCATAAAACATACCTCCTTTGTCACTGTAATAGCCTTAGTATATACGAATCTCAGGCAGGTGTCAAGTGACAACCCGCAGATATCCCCGGCCTTTGCCATGGGAAAAGCGCAGGCGGCTGCCCTGGGCCTCCAAGGCTTTTGCGGCAGCCAAAAATTCCTTGGTTACCGTTTCCCCGGGGGCCAGCAGGGGCACTCCGGGCGGGTAGGTGAACACATATTCCCCGGCAACCTCCCCGGCGGCAGTGGCAAGGGGAATTTCTTTTTGGGGGCGGGCCAGCGCCTCCGCAATGGAAAGGCAGGCTTTTCCCGGCTTTGGCAAAAGCAGGGGAAGGGCCTGCTCGAAGTGGGGGAAAGCCTCTTTTTCCAACTGTAACAGTGCCTCCCCAAAGTTTTCCAAAAGCTGGGGCCCGTCGGAAAGGCCCGTCATGGCCAGCAGGTTTTGCCCCTGGGCCATTTCTGTTTCAAACAGGAAGCGGCTTCGCAGGGCTTCGGCTACCGCGTTTCCCGTTGCTCCAATGCCGCGGCAGTTCACCAGCAGCTTGCTTTTGTCGTAGGCAAACAGGCCGGGATGGTTTGCCGGTTCGTCGTTCCCGTGGCACAGTACCTGAAAGCGGCAAAGCTTTTTGGCTTTTTCGTCGAACCGGGCAAGAGCCCTGGCCCAAGCGGAAAACAGGGCCTCCCCTCGGTTTTGCAGAAGCCCGGTACAGCCGTCTAAGGAGGCCATTAGGGGGTAAGAAGGGGAACTGGTCTCGAAAACGGAAAGCTGCCGGGAGAGAGCTTCCGAGGCCACCAGTTGGGAATTCCAATGGAGCAGAGCCGTTTGGGTGAGGCTGGGCAAGGTTTTGTGGGCGCTTTGCACCACCACATCCGCCCCCTGGGACAGGGCTCCCGGCGGGAAACCGCTGGCGGGAAACAAGCCTAAGTGGGCGCCGTGAGCTTCATCCACCAGCAGGGGGATCCCCTGCCGGTGGCAGAGCCGGGCGATGGCAGCCACATCGGAAAGAACCCCTTCGTAGGTGGGACTTGTGAGAATGACGCATTTGGCTTTTGGGCAAAGCTTTAAAGCCGTTTCTACCGAAGCGGCCGGAATGCCCCCGTAAATGTTAAAGCCTGCCAGAAGGGGAGGCAGCAGCCAATGAGCAGTAAGGTTCCCCAGCTCCAAAGCGTGATAAACAGCCTTGTGGCAGTTCCTGGCCACAATCACCTGGCTGCCGTAAGGCGCCAATGCCCGAACAGAGGCAAGTAAACCGCCGGTGCTCCCGTTTACCAGGTACCAGGTCTTTTTTGCGCCGAACAGGCGGGCGGTGCGTTCCATGGCCTGGGCCAAAATTCCTTGGGGGTCGTGGAGGTCGTCGGTGCCCGGAACCTCCGTGACATCCCATTCGTAGGGGAGTCCCGGAACAGGCCCGTCCTTTCGCTTGTGCCCGGGCATGTGTAAGGGCGTGATGGAATTTGCATATTCGCTCAATTGAGATTGCAGCAAATGTTCGTTCAAATTGTGCTCCTTGTGAGGCTTTTTACAGGCTTCCGCCTAAGAATTGCAAAGTTTGCTCCTGAAGCTGCTGAACGTGGCAAAGCTTTGCATAAATGCCGTCCTGCTGCAACAGCTCGTCGTGGGTACCCTGTTCGGCGATCTTCCCGTTATGGAGCACCAGAATTTGGTCGGCCCGCATAACAGTGGAAAGCCGGTGAGCGATTACGATGATGGTACGGGAGCCGGAAAGCTGTTCAATGGCGGCTTGTATCTCGCATTCGGTTTCTGTATCTACCGCGGATGTGGCTTCGTCCAGCACCAAAATGGGCGTCTTCCGCAGCACGGCTCTGGCAATAGCCAGGCGCTGCTTTTGGCCGCCGGAAAGCCGGAAGCCCCGTTCACCCACCACAGTGTTATAGCCTTGAGGCATTTCCCGAATAAAGCCGTCGGCCCGGGCCGCGGAAGCAGCCTGGGTAATCTGTTCCAAGGTGGCGTCGGGCATACCGTAGGCGATGTTCTGGGCAATGGTGCCGTTAAACAGGAAGGTATCTTGAGGTACCAGGGAAATCTGGCTGCGCAGAGAATCCAAAGTGACGGTTTTGATATCTTGGCCGTCGATGGTAACCTTGCCGGAGGTGGGGTCGTAAAACCGTTCCAGCAGGGCGATCACCGTAGATTTTCCCACACCGGTGGGACCTACAATGGCCAGCATCTGCCCCGGGGCGGCAGTAAAGCAGATATCCTCCAGTACGGGCTCCTCCTCTTGGTAGCGGAAAGCCACATGCTCAAAGCTGACTCTGCCGCCGGAAGAAACCAGCGCCTTGGCTTCGGGACTTTCCTTTACGCCGGATTCAGCATCCAAAATATCGAAAACCCGCACGGCGCTGGCATAAGCCATCTGCACGTCTTCCACCAGCCGGGCCAGAATGGCCAATGGCTGGTAAAAAAGGCTCAAATACATCAAAAAGCCCACTACGTCGGAAACGGCCATGGCCTGTTGGGAGGCCATCCAGCCCCCAATGCCAACCACGATCACAGTACCCAAAGAGGTGAGGAATTCAATGCCGGGGTTAAAAAAAGCGTTGGCAAAGTTGGCACGGATGTTTACGTCGGAATACCGCTTGCAGCGTTTCACCATTTTTTCGTGCTCGGTTTTTTCCTGGCCGAAGGTTTGAATCTCCTTCATACCCGAAAGGTTATCCTGCAAAACGCCGTTGAGCTCTCCTAACACCTGCTGGTTAATCCGGAACAGAGGAGCTACCCGTTTGGAAAACTGGCCGCCCACCAGTACCACCAAAGGCACGGGGATGAGGGTTAAAAGGGCCAGCTGCCAGTTGATGAAAAACAGCATAACAGCCACGCTCACCACAATGAGCACATTGCTGACCAAGTCGGGCAGGGCATGGGCTACCAACACCTCAATTTGCCGGGTGTCGTTTACCATGCGGCTCATGAGCTCCCCGGTCTGCTTGTCCTGGAAATAGCCCATAGAAAGGCTTTGAAGCTTGTCGTAAACAGTCAAAGTAAGCTCCGGCACAAAACGCCAGGCTGCCAAGTGGCTGATAGCCAGGCTGATAAACCTGCAAATTGCCCGAAGCAGGTAAGCCGCCACCAGGACGATCACAAAAAAGATAAGGGAATTGACGGCTACCCCGCCGGGCTGCTCCAAAGAAGCGGTTAACCGGCGTACAATTTCCGGGGTAGCCAGGTTCAGCAGCGCCGCCCCGATAATGCCAAGACTGGCAAAAAGCAAAGTGCCCCAATGGCGCTTTGCCATTAGGATTAAACGTGTGGTGAATCCCATTCTTTATTTCCTCCCATAGTTCTTCCCGTTCCCCTATTTGGGAACGGGAATAGAATTATTGAAAATATTTAGTTTGTGGTTCACAAATGCAGGAACGTTCTTTGGCATGAGTGATCACCCGAATTTTGCAGCCGGCCTTTCCGGTGCCCTGCCATACAGCGGGGCACTTGAGCACAAGCCCTGGCCCTATTGTTTGATCAAAGCAATAGGTGAGCCGGTTACAACAGGCCTCCGAAGCAAAAAACCATTTGCAGGCCCGAGAACTGGTGCAGTGGCGTACAGAATTGGACAGGTCAATATAAGGTTGGGCAATGGCACCGCCGGCGTGGTATTCCCCATTGCTGATGAGGATATGAGCGGCACTCATGTCAGAAAACATGGGGCTCCACCCGGAAGCCGTACCGTGGTGGGGTGCTTTTAAGATGTAATAGCCGTCGTAAAGCTGGTCTTGCAGGCTTTCTAAAATTTCCGGAGGAATATCACCGGTCATTAGAATATCTTCCGGGCCAGCCTCCTTTTTCCGCAGGTTGTGAAATACCAGGGAGGAGGCGTTGAGGCAATCGGAAAAAGCGGCAGCGTTCAAAGGATCCTGCAAAATTTCCCGGGCGTCGTGGGCGTTTGCGCACAGGGAAAGCTCCTCCCGCAGGCCTTCCAGCTCCCGCAGAGTATCTTCCAACCGGACGAGAGCTTGCCGCCGGACATCCGGAAGAGCGCGGGCAGAAATAGAAAAAGCCCGGGAGCATGTCACATAAAGGTTCAAAAATTCTTTTTTCAATCGAAGAAACCTGGAAGCCGCTTCCGGAAGGAAGGGAGAGGAAAACAGTATGTTTAGTTTTTCCAGGGCTTCCACAAGCTCCGGCGGGAAAGGAAAGCGTTCCGTTTGAGGCCAGAGGACACGGTAATCCACCCCATCAAAGGAAAACAGATCTCCGGCGGAAAGGGTAAAGATCCTGTCGGCTCCGGCTTTTTGCTCCAGGTACTGGAATATTTTCACACATGAGGTGTTGATCTGGGCGCAATCGGTTTGAGGGGGAAGGAACAGAAAAGCAAACAGCGCGAATTCCAGCAGCAGGGGAACGCCCCTGGCTGTCATAGGGGTGGCGGGAAGAAAAATGCGGGTAAAATAGCCGGGCCGGGCTTCCAAAATCTTTTTAAACCCACAAAGATGATCCCGGTGGTAATGGGTGAGTAGGAAATACCTGTCGAGGAAGGTTTCATACCGCTCTGCGATCTGGCCGAAAAGCAGGTCCATAGGCAGGTCGCCATCCCGAAGCTTCTGGTTCATGCTGCCGCAGTCTACCATAAGCATATTGTGGTTTTTTCCGCCCAGTACCACACATTCCCCATACTCTACATCGATAAGTTCAACCCACTCCATCGTAAAGCCCTCCATGAAAGCTCAAAAAGCCGTTTCCTGTTCCTGTCACTTTATGTGACCAGTTTTTTTGTAGAGGATGCCATTATGGTATTTCCCGTTTTTCCATTCGCCGGAAAAAATGATTTCTCCATTGGGGGCAAATTCCGTACCGTTGCCGTCGCGGCGTCCGTTTTTCCACATGCCGCTGTACAGCAGGTTCCCGTCTTGGTCAAAGGAGGAACCATACCCGGTGGGTTGGCCGTTTTCCCATTTGCCTACAAACAGAGTGCCGTCTTCTTGGCAATAAGTCACGCCGGCCCCTTGTTTCTTTCCGTTTTCAATGCGGCCGCCGTAACGCAGGGTACCGTCTTTGTCAAACAGGGCGGCAAAGCCTTGGGGCTTGCCCTGTTCCCAGCGGGATATATGCAGGGCGTGATCCGAATTGCGGAAGGAAACACCCATGCCATCTTTTTGGCCATCCTTCCAAAAGCCGGCATAGCAAAGAACCCCGTCTTCGTAGTAGTAAGAACCGAACCCATGGCGTTTCCCATCCCGATATTCGCCGTCGTAGGTGGTAAACCCGTTGGGTTGTTCGGCGCGTCCTCTGCCGGAAAGCTTTTCCTGAGGGGGCGTGGCTTGAAGCCCGGCAGTGTGGGAGAGAGGAATATTCTCCTGGAAATCGCCAGGAAGCTCCTCTTCCGGCAATTCCGGAAAATCAAAAGGTTCGTCGCCGGCTTGGGGGAGCATCTCGAAGAGCTCTTGGACGTCCGCAGATGGGGAAGCGCTTTCCTCGGCGGAAGCAGCCTGGGGAGGGGATTGCCCTTCCATGCGTTCCAAAATTGTAAGGACCTCTTCCGCCGGAGACTCGGGAGGCGCCGGGAAAGCTTGGGGAGGGGGCTCCGTTTTTCCAGGCTGCGACAGACTAGTCGTCAGGCGACGGGCCGCCTCCAAAATGGTGTTGGTATCCGGGTCTGTCAAAGGAGGCTCTGAGGTCCGCTTTAAAGAGAAAACCGTGGTCTCCTTGCGGTGGGGTTCTTCCCTTTTTTTCTCCTTTTCTCGCTCTTTGCCTTTTTTCTTTTCCGGCTCTTTTTCTTCTTGCTTTCTCGGTTCTTTCGTTTCTGTGTTCTCCTTTAGGCCTGCTTCCGCCGGCTCTGTGGAAGCTGTTATTTTGGCATACTCCCCCAGGCTTGGAAACGAAACCGAGACTTCTTCTGGAGCGAGAGGGCTTAACTCCAGGGTTTCACCGGTATCTTTCCCTTGGACAATGGAACCTTCTTTGACCTCCCAAGCCGGGGTGAGCAGAATAGAACCGTTTTGGAGCTCTTCCAAGGCAGCAGCCCTTTCTTCGGCTTCCTTCTTGGGGCAATAACAAAAATCGCCTTCTTCGGTGGAAAGAACCAATTGGGCCTCCCCAAACCTGGCGTTAATGAGGCTTTGCTCTGCGGTACCGGGCAAATAAGAAGATGGGTATAGAAGAGTAGAGCGGTAGCGTTTTTTTTCTTTGTCGTAATCGAAACGCTCCACTCCGTCAAATCCGTCGCAGGGCTTGAAAATTACCCTGGCGTTATGGTTATCCCAAGGCTCATAATATTCCGATTTTAGCCAGACCTGGTTTTTATCGAAAAACACTCGACTGGTGATAATGCCCCGGAAATCTCGGAACACCAGCATGGCGCCGCCCTTTTGGTCAAAGGCCTCCTCCAATGCTATTTTGTTGGCGACCTTTTTCCAGTAAAGGACATGGCGGCCCAGCTTTCCCTGTAATTTCCCCTCGAACCCTTTCACAATTTCCTTTTGCCCCACCCGCACGGTTCTTTTTCCGTTGGTGAAAAATTTTTTCCGGGCAGCAAAAAATTCACCTCGAAGCAAATCCAGACTGTCCCGCAAAGGGAAGCATACACAGTACACATTTCGAGATAACAGGCTCTGGCTTATTTTGTTTGTGGCAATAGCAGGTTCCATGGCAGCTGAAGGGTAAAACCTCCCTTCCGCTCCTTCCTTTTCGAAATTTTCTCTTGGAATATTATAATAGCGTATCGGCAGATATTTCCGTTTCCGGGGAGCAAAGCTGTTTTTGGCAAAATAGCCGCCGTTCTGTAAGAAAAGTATAATATAAATTCAGTATAACATAAACTTTGTCGGAATAAAAGAGATTTTCTAGGAAATGGACATAGAAAATTAAAAGGAAGAAAACAGGTTTTCGGGACTGAGTGTTGCGCCCGGGTAGTAGTGGGCTAAAATTTCCCGGTAGTTTGCCCCTTGCTTCGCCAGAAATATAGCCCCCGCCTGGCTCATACCTATGCCGTTTCCCCATCCCTTTACAGAAAAGGTGAAGGCGTCTTCTTCCCAGGAAACTGTAAAGCAGGCGCTTCTTAAAGAAAGTGCGTCCCGTACATCTGCCCCACTCAGGGACACTCCTCCCAATTCCAGTCTTTTGGTATACCCCGAAGGGGTGACTTCCTGAGATTGAAACCAATCTTCCGGGGAAGGGGAGAAAGAAAAATTCATTTCCGGGTAGGCCGTCAAAAAGAGTTTTTCCAATTCTTCCGCAGAAAAATGAACGGTGCTGGAAAATCCCTCAAAAAACAGGTCTCCCGGGCTTGCCACTGCCTTTAAATAGGGAAAAGCGGCCTGTCCCAGGTTTTGGGGGGCTTCCGTTGCGCCGGGTGAAATGGCAAAATATTCGGAGCAGATGGGTTTATTCTCCCAAATTAGCATTTGGCCGGAAACCTCTTGGCATATGCTTTCCAGCTGTTTGTAATACCCGGAAAAATCTTCGCCCCAACGTTGCTGCATTTGTTCTTTTGAAACATAGACCAGCCAGTTTTCGCTGTCGCAGGCAAAATCGGCCCCCTTTACCTGAGCTTCCTGGTCCTGTTTCCATCGATATAGAGTGGCGGTGGCGACGGCCTGCGCTTTTAATGCTTCCGCCGGGGCGGAAACATCCATTTCACAGGCTAAAGCGGCGGGAAGAAATTCCTTTTCCGGTACTTTGAGAAGCTCTTCGGTAGCAGTGTCGTACAGGGTGACGAAACCGGGACTTGCCGGAGAAGCGGTTTCAAGGGAGGAGCTCCGGTTGCCGGGAGCGGAAAATCCGGCTAAAAACTCTTGGGGCTGGGAGACCTCGAGTGGGAGAGAAGATTCTTCTTTCGCCGTGTTCTGCTCCGAGGCCTGAAAAGCGCCGGAGGTTTTTTCTGCGGGCTGGGTGGGATTGGTGATTTGGAAAAGCCCCCAAAGGAGAATGGGGATCAAGGTGAGCAGCGAATAGGTGATCAGAAAACGGTAGAGGATGGGTTTCAATTTGTCTGTTACCTTTTTGTTCCGCATAAAAACGCTCCTTTTTGAAATTGTAAAATACATATTATTTAAAAATTTATAAATTATTTCGGAAGATATCAAATTCTCTGACTAAAAATGAAAGATATGAAATATAAAATTGCAAATAGGTTGACTTTTCAAGAGAAATACGGTAGAATCAAAACCATCTTTACAAAATTTTGATATGGGAATATCCAGATAAAGAAAGGTGGGGCAGCATGAAAAGGCTAAACAACGAAAGCGAGACCAGCACCACAGTTCAGGAGCTGTGCGCGGAATACCGGGCCCACAATTCCGTTTCTCAGGATGAATACGAAAAATATAGGGTAAAGCGGGGGCTGCGCAATGCAGATGGCACCGGTGTGATGGCTGGGCTTACCCACGTGTGTAATGTGCATGGGTATTTGATCAACGATGGCGACAGGGTTCCCGATGTGGGGAAGCTGACTTACCGAGGAATCAACGTGCTGGATATCGTGGCCGGATGTGAGGCGGAAGATCGTTTTGCCTTTGAAGAGGTAGTTTGGCTGCTGGTTTTTGGAAAGCTCCCCACACCCCGGCAATTCCACCGCATTTGCGGGTTGCTTTACGATAATCGAGAACTGCCGGAATATTTCCCGGAGGATGTGATTATGAAAAACCCATCCCGGGATATCATGAACAAGCTGGCTCGTTCTGTGCTGTCGCTCTATTCTTACGATGACGACCCCGATGACCTCTCTTTGGAAAATAACATGCGCCAAAGCATTTCCCTCATTGCCAGGATGCCCTCGATTATGTCTTACGCGTACCAGGTAAAACGCCGCCATTTTGACAGGGAAAGTATGTTTTTCCACCCTTACGAGCCGAACCACTGTACGGCAGAGGCCATTTTAAACGCCCTTCGGCCCGATAAAAAGTTCACCAGGGAAGAGGCTAAGCTTCTGGACCTGTGCATGGTGCTTCACGCGGAGCACGGCGGCGGGAACAATTCTACCTTTACCACCCGGGTGCTCACTTCGGCGGGAACCGATATCTACTCTGCCATCGGCGCGGCGGTAGGCTCGTTAAAGGGCTTCCGCCACGGCGGTGCAAACCATCGGGTGCGCATGATGATGGAAGATATCATGACGAATGTGGCCGACTGGGAAGATGAAGATGAGGTTTCCAAGTATTTGGAAAAAATTCTTCGAAAAGAAGCGGCGGACCACAGCGGCCTTATTTATGGCATGGGCCATGCCATTTATACTTTATCCGACCCACGGGCAGTGCTGTTGAAGGCAAAGGCCAAAGGGTTGGCTAAGGAAAAGGGCTTTGATAAAAAGATGGCACTTTACGAGCTGGTGGAAAAGCTTTCCCCTGTGGCGTTTAAAAAGGTTACCGGTCACGATAAGGTGATCAGCGCCAATGTGGATTTTTATTCCGGCTTGGTCTATGAAATGCTGGGAATTCCGGAAGACCTGTACACGCCGATGTTTGCGGTTTCCCGTATTTCCGGCTGGTGCGCTCACCGAATTGAGGAACTTACCATTGGCGGACGCATTATGCGGCCGGCTTACCGTGCGCTGCCCACCAACCAGAGCTATGTACCGATGAACGAAAGATAACGGGAGAAAGAGCTGCTGTACTTTGGCAGCTTTTTTATTGCCCTTGTCCTCTATAGAAAAAACTATTGGAATGCGGCAAGGTTTATGCTATAATTTTTTTGTTTTCCGGAATTTCCCAAGGAAGGATGGAATTGACATGAAGGTTTTAAGCGCTTTGAAGATCACCTGCGTCGGCTTTGGTGGCGGCGTGCTTCTGCGAGTGGTGCAGATGTTGTTTTTTTATGATTATGAAACGGGCTTTGCCACTGATGGCGGGCTGACAGCTTGGCTTTGCTTAGGTTTTGTTGTGGCAGCTTCCCTGCTGGCTTGTTTCTTTTGTTTTCAATCCCGCCGGTATTTTGGCCCTTATGTCTCGCGGAAAAATGTTGGGCTGGGTGTGGTTGCGTTGCTTTCCGGCATTATTTTGCTGTTTACAGGAGCAATGCGGCTTATGGACCATTTGACTTACCAAAGGGGAAATACGTTTTCACAGGGGGAGATAGACCAGCGCGGTGTTTTAAACCTGTTGTTTCTTACCATGTGCTTTTTGTTCGGGGCAGTCCAAATATATGGCTCCCTTGGGTTCTTTACCGGAAAAAACGGCCTAATTAAAATGCCGCTTCTCTATTTGACAGCGGTGGCGTGGGGAATTTCCTACCTGGTGCTGGTGTTTGTTTTTTATGCCAGGTTTTCCTCCTTCGTAGAAAATTTCTTCGCCATTATGAGCGGCGCCAGTATGCTTTTGGCCTTGTTCTACCTCTGTAAGCTTTTGGCCGGGCTGGATGAGGAGGGGGCGGCAAAGCGATTGTTTGTAACCGGTATTTGCGCGGTGATCCTTACCGTGACATATATGGCCTCCAATTTGGCCCTGCTGCTGTTGAGAAAAACCTATTCCGGAGAAATCCCTCCCGACATTCAATTTTCCCTTTTGGGTGTGGCGGCCTTTTTGCTGGTGTTTTTGGTCACCTTTCGCAAATACAGCATTCGCCGTACTCCTAAAACCGCCGGAACCCAGAAAACGGAAAGTTCCGGGGAAGAAAAGCCGGCATTAAAGGGAAAAAGGTTTCGGGATTCCTAAAAATTCCTTTATTTTCATCGGAAACATCTTGTATTATTTTGGAAAATGGATTAAAATAACATTAGGTTGATAAATCCCTAATAACTTATCAGGAGGTTGTTACCAATGTCCGTAAAAGTTGCAATCAATGGTTTTGGTCGTATTGGCCGCCTGGCTTTCCGCCAGATGTTCGGCGCTGCTGGCTATGAGATCGTAGCGATCAACGATCTGACAAGCCCCAAAATGCTGGCTCATCTGCTGAAGTACGATTCCGCCCAGGGCCGTTATGCTCTGTGCGATAAAGTCGAGGCCGGCGAAGATTCCATCACGGTAGACGGTAAGACTATTAAAATTTATGCCGAAAAGGACGCGAAGGATCTGCCTTGGGGCGAGATCGGCGTAGACGTTGTTTTGGAGTGCACAGGCTTCTATACCTCCAAGGCTAAGAGCCAGGCTCACATTGATGCCGGCGCCAAGAAGGTAGTTATTTCCGCTCCTGCCGGAAACGACCTGAAGACGATCGTTTACAGCGTAAACGAAAAGACTCTGACCAAGGAAGACCAGATCATTTCTGCCGCTTCCTGCACCACAAACTGCCTGGCTCCCATGGCGAATACTTTGAACAAGTATGCGCCTATCCAGAGCGGTATTATGACCACGGTTCACGCTTTCACCGGCGACCAGATGGTTTTGGATGGCCCCCACAGAAAGGGTGACCTCCGTCGTGCCCGCGCTGCCGCTGTGAACATTGTTCCCAACTCCACCGGCGCCGCCAAGGCGATTGGACTGGTAATTCCCGAACTGAACGGCAAGCTGATCGGATCTGCTCAGCGTGTACCGGTACCCACCGGCTCCACCACCATTTTGGTAGCCGTAGTAAAGGGTGAGAACGTGACCAAGGAAGGCATCAATGCCGCTATGAAGGCTGCTGCTTCCGATTCCTTTGGTTATACCGAAGAGGAGCTGGTATCTTCCGATATCATTGGCATCACCTATGGTTCTCTGTTCGACGCTACCCAGACCATGGTTACGGAAATTGGCGATGGCCTCTATCAGGTACAGGTAGTTTCCTGGTACGACAACGAGAACAGCTATACCAGCCAGATGGTACGTACCATTAAGTATTTTGCTGAGATCTAAATTCTTATTGTCTGCTGTACCGTAAGCTGAAAACGTCCATAGAAGGCGGGGCAACCCTCTTTTCTATGGGCGTTTTAATATGAGAACATCATTTTGGTTAAACACAGCTTCCGTAAAACCGGGCTGGGAAAGGATGTACCATGAGATCTTATGTGATCCACTTACTGAGAAATGGGGCCTGTGAAGGCAATTTGGAGGGGAGATATATTGGACGGACAGAATCTCCTCTGGCCATGAGCTCGGTAAAAAAGTTGGTAGAAAAGAAGAGTTTGTTCCAATATCCCCAGGCAGAGGCGTACTTTGCCAGCCCATCTACCCGTTGTGTAGATACCTTAAAGATATTGTACCCTCAGGCGGACCCAGAAGTTATTTTTGAAATGGCGGAATGCGATTTTGGCGATTGGGAAAACAAGACTGCCGCCCAGCTGGAGGGCGACAGCGCTTTCCAGACCTGGGTAAAAAACGGCAGTAAAGGTGCTCCTCCCAATGGGGAGAGCGGAGATGTTTTTTTGCGCAGGGTGTGTATGGGATTCGAGGCCCTGGTGCGGAACTTACTGCTGAAGAAGCAATATACTTCCGTGCTGGTGGCTCATGGCGGTGTGTTGATGTCTATTCTTTCCGTGTACGGGCTGCCAAGGGCAAATTTTTACGATTGGATGTGTGAGGAAGGCTGCGGCTATTCTATACGCATTCACCCCAGCTTATGGATGCGTTCCCAGGTGGCGGAAGTGTTCGACACCTTGCCCTACGGAAACAGCAATTCCCAAAGCAGGGATCATATAGTGATCGATTTGGCTCGGGAAGCGGCGGAAAGGGCCTATGGTTCCGAGGATAGGGGAAGTGATAAGGATGAATGAAGGGTTTAAAAAATATAAAGCTTTCCAGCCTATTTATTTGCCGGATCGCACTTGGCCGAACCAGAGAATAACACAGGCGCCTATTTGGTGCAGCGTAGATCTTCGTGATGGGAACCAGGCGCTGGTAAATCCTATGAATTTGGAACAAAAGCTGTTGTTTTTTCGCATGCTTACAAAAATCGGGTTCCGGGAGATTGAAGTGGGGTTTCCCGCCTCCTCGGAAACGGAATATGAAATTTTGCGGGCCCTTATAGAAGAAGGGGAAATTCCCGAGGGTGTCACCATACAGGTTTTGGTGCAGGCTAGGGAACACTTGATCCGGAAAACCTTTGAGGCAATACGCGGGGCCAAAAATGTGATTGTCCATTTTTATAATTCCACATCCACCTTACAGCGGAAGGTGGTTTTTGAAGCCTCGATGGAGGAGATTGTCGCAATTGCGGTGGAAGGGGCCAGACTAATCCGGCAGCTCACTGAGGAAGAGCGGAAAAAATACGGGACCAATATCCGCTACGAATACTCCCCGGAAAGCTTTTCCGGTACAGAAATGGAAAATGCCGTGCTTATTTGTGACCGGGTCCTGGAAGAGCTGGGAGCCACTCCAAAGGAGCAGGTGATTCTCAATTTGCCCAACACGGTAGAGCTTGCCACCCCCAACGTTTACGCGGATCAGGTGGAATATTTCTGCCGCCACTTGAGGTACCGTGACAGCGCTCTCATCTCTTTGCATCCCCATAACGACCGGGGTACGGCCACCGCGGCTACAGAATTGGGACTTATGGCAGGGGCGGCCCGGGTAGAGGGAACCTTGTTTGGAAACGGAGAGCGCACAGGAAATGCCGATCTTATGAACCTGGCTATGAACCTTTACTCCCAGGGGATAGATCCTAAATTGGATTTTTCTAACATGAACCATATTCGCAGGGTCTATGAAGAGTCCACTCAAATCAAGGTTTCGCCCAGGCACCCTTATGCGGGAGAATTGGTATTTACCGCCTTTTCCGGTTCCCACCAGGACGCCATTAACAAAGGGGTGCGTTATATGGCAAAGCACCCGTCTCCTTATTGGGAGGTGCCTTACCTGCCAATTGATCCGGCGGATCTGGGACGCCAGTATGAACCAATCATTCGTATTAACAGCCAGTCCGGCAAGGGCGGGGCTGCCTTTGTTATGCAGCAAACCTTTGGCTATACGCTGCCTAAGGCCATGCATGGGGAGTTTGGTGCCTTGGTAAAAAAGGCCTGTGACGCCGCAGGCAGGGAGCTCAGTGCTGCCGAAGTGTTCGACATTTTCAAAAAGGAATACCTTACCGTTTCTTCTCCCTACCATTTGCTTACCTATAAGATTTTTGCAAAGGATGAAGGGAGCGGGGAAGTGACGGTAGATTTTGAAGGCTCGGTGCGCTATGACCATTGTACCAGGCAAATCTCCGGAAAGGGTAATGGCCCTATTGACGCCTTTTTCCATGCCCTGAATACCTTGGGGCTTACCCAATATCAGTTTGTCTCCTACAGCGAGCATGCCGTCTCTTCCGGAGCCGATTCCAAAGCAGTTTCCTATATTCAGCTGCGGCGCGGTCAGGAAACGGTTTTCGGTGTGGGCATAGATAGCAATATCTCTATTGCTTCTATAAAAGGGATTATTTGCGCCATTAACCGGAAGGAAGGGCAAAAGCAAAAAGCCATATAAAGGAGAACTCAGAAAGCCCTATGCCGCCAGTCTAAGAGACCAGCGACATAGGGCTTTCTGCTTTTTAAAGTCTTTACCGGTTTCGCGGCCAAAAATAAAGGCCGTAACCAATTAGAGCCAAGGAGATAATGCCGGCGCTGATAGCCGCGCCGATAGATAAAGAGGTGTGGTCCAAGGGGCCTGCCACCATGCTGACAATAATTGCGGCGGCGTCTGCCAGTAAGAGCAATTTATAAAAGTTTCTTTCCACATCTGTCATAGCTATCTCCCCTTTGGCACCTTACTTTTTTTGTTTTTTAAGGGCGCTCGTTTCTGCATCCCATTATACGACATATTCCGGGTTATCGCAAGGAATTTAAAAAACATTAAAAAGTGGTAGCATTCTTTTTGGCCCGGCTCATAAGGGTACTTAGAGGAAGCAGAACTGCCCTTCCGTGGGACAAAGTCAGACATTGGAAAGCCAGTTCGCCAAGGACGCCAGCTGTTCCAGGGAAAGCCGTTCTGCTCGGATGTTTTTGTCCAGGCCTATCGCCGCCAGGGCCGCTTCTACCTGAGGCTTGGAAAGCGGCAAAGAAGCGGAAATAGAGTTGGCGGCAGTTTTTCTGCGTTGAGCAAAGGCCGCTCGTGCCAGGGAAAAGAAAAATTTTTCATCTGCCACAGGAACGGGCGGGGTCTTTCGCAAGTCTAAACGGATCACAGCGGAATCTACGTTGGGAGGCGGCAAAAAGCTGCCTCTGCCTACCTCAAACAAAAACTTGGGCTCACAGCGGTACCATACGGAAACGCTGACAGCTCCACATTCCTTGGAACCGGGAGGCGCGCAGATGCGCTTGGCGGCTTCCTTTTGTACCATCACCGTGATGGCGCGAAGAGGAAGCCCGCTTTCCAAAAGCCCCATAATTACCGGAGAGGTAATGTAGTAGGGGAGGTTGGCGCAAACACAAATTTCTTCGCCGGGAAACTCCTCCTGCAACAGCTTTTTAAGGTCCAACTTCAAAATATCTCCGGCGTGGAGCGTAACGTTGGAGCAGTCCGAAAGAGTTTCTTCCAAAACAGGGAACAGGCGGCGGTCCAGTTCCACGGCTACCACCTTTTTCGCTGCTTGAGAGAGCTCCCAAGTAAGGACACCGATCCCCGGCCCTACCTCTAAAACACCTGTGTTTTTATCGGCTCCGCAGGAGGCCGCCATGCGGGGGCATACGCTGCTGTTAATTAGGAAGTTCTGTCCCAGGGCTTTGGAGAAGCGGAAACCGTGCCGGGTAAGCACTTCGCGAATGTAGGAGGGATCTGAAAGCTTAGGCATAGGCTTTGAAGCGTTAAAACGCCGTTCCTTTCTTTTATTTAGGAAGAGGAGGGTACCTGGTAGAGAATCCAACCATCGTTTTCGTAGATCCTGGGGAACATACGATCCAAGGCCTCCTGGTCTACCTGATAAGAGTTCCGTTCGAAATCGCTTAACAGGATGTAGTTTACCTGAAAACGGGCAAAAAGATTCCGGGAAGCTTCCGGAGCTTCGTACATGGTTTTTACTGCCGCTTCGTTTTGGGAATAATCTACACCGTGGAAATAGAGGAAAGAAGGTGACCCGCAAAGGATATTCCGGCCGGCCAGCGAGGCAATTTCGTTGTTGTGCCGGGAATTGGTGAGGACAATAGCGTCGGCGGGAAGGTTTTCTTCGATGTAACCGCAAAGCTCCAAAGCACCGGTTCCGAACAATTGGTAGCTTGCCACAACTTCACGTCCCATGGTGAGAAGGGCGGAAACTGTACAAACCACCAAAAGAGCTGTACCGGCGGCCCTTTTTCTGGTCTTGGTGCGCAGCTTTTCCAAAAGGCCGAAAACGGCCTCTGCTGCAGGACAGCACAGGAAAGCAAAGGCGGGGTAAAGAAGCTTGTTGTTATCGTACTCGTTTGGCTGGAAGATCACAAGCTCTGCCACAAACCAAATAGCCAACGCGGGAACGTACTTGACAAATTGTCCGTTTTTGCTTTTCAGTAGGCCGAGAAAAGCAAAAACGGCTACAACACCTATATTTTTAAGGTAGAACCATAAGTAATCCTCTTCACCGATCACCCAGCATAAGTGGCCGTTTAGGAAGTTTCCCGAATTGGCCTGGGGAAAAGTCCAGTAAAGCAGCTGGGGCAGAGCCAGAATACAGGCGGCAAGGAATAGGAGTCCCCAGGTGGAGCCCAAGGCCCGCCAGTGCGCCCGGTTTTTTGTCAAGAGAAAGAGGATGCCTCCCATTCCGGCAGCCAGAAAAAGCAAAAGGAGCAGCCCGGGGAAAAATCCGTCGTCTAAGCCAAATTCCTGTAAAAGAGGCTTGAAGAGCCAAAAGACCAAGGGGAGAAACAAAGCCGCGGCTTTTCCGAATTTTTCTCCCTGTTTTGTCAAAGCCTGTTTTTGCAGCAGGGAATAAAACAACCAGACTCCGCAGACCAGGGCGAAGACCAGGAAGGAATGGGTGTGTATCATGGGCAAAAGTCCGGAAAGAACGCCGGCGATGAGAAAGTATTTTTTCTTCCCTTCAAAGATTGCCCGGTAAAGCACATAAAGCAGGGGAAACAACACCGCCCAACCAAATAAAGTGGCTCTCTGAGGCAACATCATATCTACAATCACATTGACCCAACGTATATTTTTATCGATAAGATTGGTGGGCGTCTGGTAAAATTCATAAAACAGCTTGCGAAATCCGTTGAGACCCTCTGGGAGAAAATAGAGGAATCCCAGGCCGCCGTTGAAAAAGAAGAAAATCCAAGCCAAAGCCGCCTGCTTTTCCTTCCCTTTTAACAATCTGCGCAAAAAGATCCAGCATCCAAACAGCACCTGGGCTCCCGCCACCCACATGGGGAGCTTGTAAGAAAGTTCCAGAGACGCGCCCCAAAAGAGAAGGCTGGAAGAGATGCTGTCGGAAAGAAAGGGGTAGGAAAGTGGAGTGCCGGGCAAAATGGAATAATCCGGTGGGAAGGTTCCCTGACGGGCAAGGCTGGTGAGAAAGCTTAAATGCATGCTCATGTCCCCGTAGGTGGCCTGGCTGGAATAAACCCCGTTTTCTTCCCAACGAAAGGAGTGATGTACCAGAAAACAATAAAAAACCCAAAGGCCTAAAACAACCCAGAAAAATTTTTGACGTCTTAAAAGCCGGGGTATGCTTTGCTGAGGTTTTTCCCACAGCAAAATCTTTTTTCTGTTTTTCCAAAAACAAAAGGCCGAGAGCAGCAGGACGGCGCTCAAGGCCAAAATGTGAGAGGCCTTGGTAAAGCCCAGGAAAAAAGAGAAGGGGATGGGAAACCATTGAAGGGCCATGTTTCCCAAAAGGCTTCCCAATAGAAGCTTGGTAGGGCGGCTCTCCGCCGGGAAAAGACTCAGAGAAAAAGAAAGCCCCGCAATTTGAAATAAAATAAAAAAGAGTACTGCCGCAAATTGCCCCAAGCACTTCCGTACATCCCAATTGCCCCTCCCGCGCTTCCACATTCTTCAATATTTTACCATTTTTTCTTTCGCTTGTCAAAAAGGGTGGAATAGATTATAATAAGCTCATATTTGAAGGAAAGGGGCCGGGCCAAGAATGGAAAACCTACAAAGGCGTGACAAGATCAATTATTATTTAGACCTGGCGGAGACCGTGTCCCAGCGTAGCACCTGCCTGCGCAGACGTTATGGCGCCGTGATCGTGAAAAATGACGAGGTGATTTCTACCGGATATGTGGGCGCCCCAAGAGGCAGGAAAAATTGCTCGGACATGAAATATTGCCTGCGTTCTCAAATGGGGATTCCCAGAGGGGAACGGTATGAGCTTTGCCGAAGTGTCCATGCCGAAGCGAACGCCATCATCTGCGCTCCCCGCAGGGATATGATTGGCAGCACTCTTTATTTGGTGGGCCAGGAAATAGAAAGCGGAGCATATATAGAAAATGCGGTCTGCTGCTCCATGTGTAAGCGGTTGGTGATCAATGCCGGAATTTCCCAGGTGATTGTGAGGGATGACAACAACACCTATCGGATTTTGGAAGTGGCCGATTGGGTGGAAAACGACGAGTCTTTGAATGGGGAACTGGGGTATTGAAAGAGAGGGCAAATCTAAAAAAGGCTCATTATGAGCTGCTAGACAGCCTGCGCGGGCTTTGTGTGCTCAGCATGGTAACCTATCATGGCATGTACGACGTGGTAAACATCGTAGGTCTTTCTGTACCCTGGTTTGGAGAGAGGCCTGGTTATGTGTGGCAGCAGAGCATTTGCTGGACCTTTATTTTGCTTTCGGGGCTGTGCTGGCAGCTTTCTAAAAAGCATTGGCAGCGGGGGCTTTTCCTGCTGGGCTGTGCCGCCGCCATTAGTGTAATCACTTATGTGGCTATGCCGTCGGAATTCATCCTATACGGTGTGCTGTGCCTTTTGGGGCTTTCCGCTTTGTTGCTGATTCCCTTGGATAAAGTACTTTGCAGGCTTCCGGCGGCCCTTGGCCTTTTTGGGATGGCGCTCCTCTTTTTCCTTTTCCGGGGTGTGCCCGGAGGGTACTTGGGCTTTGAAGGGCTGCGGCTTTTGGAACTGCCTTCTGGCCTTTATCAATGGGATGCTTTGGCCTGGCTGGGGTTTCCCGGCCCTGGGTTTTCTTCCAGCGACTATTTTCCTTTACTCCCTTGGTTCTTTTTGTATGGCGTCGGGTATTTTCTGTGGAAGGTGCTTTGCCGCAGTGAGAAGGTATTGGCCTTTTTACAAATGGGTTTTCCGCCACTTTCGTTTATCGGCAGACACAGTCTGCTGATCTATCTTTTGCATCAGCCGGTGCTGATGGGAGTTTTTTCTTTGATTTTTTAAATGCAAATGGCAAACAAAAAGGGAGCAGGTCAAAACGACCTGCTCTTAAGCTTTTATATACTCTTAGGAAAATCGTAATTGGAAATTTGGGCTGAAAACCATTATTCGTTTTTCAGCCGGAAGCTATCGGTTTGTTCCTTCAACACCTGAGCCTGGCGGAACAGCTCGTTGCTAACAGAAGCGGACTCTTCGCTGGTGGTGGAATTCATTTGTACCACAGAGGCGATTTGACCGATACTGTCGGTAATCTGTGCGATAGAGACGGCCTCTTCCTGCACGACCTTGGCAATGTTTTCCATGCCTTCTGCAGACTGTCCGGCCAAGGTAAGACTCTTTTCCAGGCCTTGAGAGACCTGCGCCAGAATTTGGCTGCCATATTCTACCCGCTGGATAGATTTTTCGATCAATTCCTTGGTGGCATTGGAAGCCTGGTCGGATTTAGAAGCCAGGTCACGGACCTCACCGGCCACCACGGAGAATCCCTTTCCGGCTTGCCCGGCACGGGCAGCTTCCACAGCCGCATTCAGGGCTAAAAGATTGGTTTGGAAAGCGATATTTCCAATGGTGCCGATGATCTTTTCGATCTCATTGGAGGCCTGCTGAATATCCTTCATGGCCAAGATCATCTTTTCCATTTCCTTGTTGCTTAACCCGGTTTGCTCCCCGGATTTTACCGCTGTTTCCTGGGCAATTCTTGCGCGCTGAACATTTTCCTTCGCACCGCTGGAAAGGCCGTCCAAAGAGGAGAACAGTTCCTCTACGGAGTTTGCCTGTTCTGTAGCGCCCTGGGCCAGCTGGCGAGAGCTGGAAGAGATCTGCTCCGCGCTTTCCGATACCTTGGAGGCGGAAGAACGGATTTGGGCAATAGCCTGGGAAATCCGGGAGGTGAAAACATCAATAGCTTCCTGGATAGCGTGGAAGTCACCCTTGAATTGGGTTTGCAGGTTAACGTCAAAATTGCCGTCTGCCACACTTGCCATTACCCGGTTGATCTCCGCCACATAGTCCGCAATGGTCTGCAAGGAAAGCTCCAGAGTCTGAACCAACTTGCCCAGTTCGTTTTTAGAATGATAAGTAGATTGAAAATCCAGCCGCCCCTCCAGCATAATCTGGGCATCCTCTGTGATATGCAAAATGGGACGCACCACCTGGCGCAATACATAGCTCACAAGGCTGGCAAGACAAACCAAGGCCAAAAGGCCACAGAAAATAGAAACGGCCTGCATGATGAGGATTGTTTGGCCCATTTTTTCTTGGCTGGCTTGTCTCAGTTCTTCGTTACGTGCAATTACTTGTTCCAAAAGATTCATCAGCTGGCTCACATTTGCCTGGATGGTATCGCGGTAATAGGCCTGCGCCTTTTCGGGATCGTTTTCCAACAGTTCTAAGGCCTGGGAGGCGGAGCCATGGATGGTTTCATGCAGGGGCTTCAGCTGTTCTCGCAGGGAAAGAATGGTAGAGTCTTCTGTGCCAGCTTCCCCGTAAATCCATTGGCCCAACACGCAGGTGGTAGGATCCATACTCCCGGTGAATTCCGCCCCGGCGTACAGGGCATTGCCCAACCCGGTGACCCACCGGTAATGGGCTACTTCCGCGGTAAGAGCCCGGCTGACCAAGCTGTTTACCTGAACGTTATCTTGCTCTACTTGGCGAATGGAGTGGATGTTTAAATTAATCACAACTCCTACGAGTAATGTCGCTAGCAGGGCCGCTGCTACTCTGGCCCAAACTTGTAGCTTGATACTGTTTTTCATAGACACAATCCTCTCAGTAAAATTGAAGGGCCAGTGAAGCGATCGGCCACCAAATATAACCACCTTTATTATATCGTACTACTGCCCGGCCGTCAATAAAATTTGCCCGTATATTTCGCAGAAGGGAATAAGCGAAAAGACGTTTTGAAAAAGGCAAACGGCCGGAAAGATTTCCCGGCCGCCGCTTGTTTTACAATATGTGGTGAGTTTTGTTGTGTTTAACCGACGATAGCTTTTACTTCATCGGTCATAGTCTGGCCGCCCTGGGCATACCAGTCGGTGACAAACTGGTCAAAGGCATCCACAGGAAGCTCACCCATGACGATCTTAAGGAAGGTGGTTTGCTCCAGGGTGTCCAGGTTCGGCTTTAAGTCGGACATAGAATCTGTGACAAAGGAGAAGACAGGCTTCACCAGGTTGACTTCGGGAGCATCTACAATGCTGGAAGCCAAATACCTGCCATGGTAATGTACCCAAGCCAAATCGTCTAAGGTTCCGGTATCGGCATAAGCCTTCGCGCCGATCGCGGTAGACTTGTCGTATTCAGTGGCGGTGGGAGCGCCTTCCAGGCGGCCTTCGTCCACATAATTTCTGGCCAACAGAGCTACGTCGGGAATAATGGTATTATATTCCAGGTTGACGCCTCCGGTGGGGAACATGTATTCCCAGTCTACGCCGGTAGCCAGGTTGGGCTTAATGAGTTCCGCGCCTTCTTCGTCAAATCCACGGTACATATCGAATTCGGCGTTGAGAAGCTTCAGGGCAACTTCGGGATGCTCGTAATCTTTCCTTACCACTACATACTGGCCGGCGGGGTTGGCAGCAGCCGTATTGAACTTCCCGCTAGCATCCAGGGGAGCGTTGACTACTGTCATCTTCGCGTCGGGGTCGTTGTGAGGCAGGTCGGCCAGGGTGTAGCAGTACCACCAGGGAGCAAAGGCCATACCGGTCTGGCTGCCGGTGAACAAAGCGTCGGTAGCGCCGGTGGCGGTTCTTGTGGCGAACTGGGTGTCGATGAGGCCCTTTTGGTACCAATCGGCCAGAACAGCCAGCCCCTCCTTCATTTCGGGGGCAACAGAGCCGTAGATCACTTCACCGTTCTTATCTTTGATCCAGGTTTTGGGAGTGGCGCCGAACACCTGGAAGATGGGGTCGGCGGAATAGGAGGCACCGTAACCGCCGCCAATGTTGGTGGAACTCATGGCCATGCCCACATATTCGTCGGAAGGAGGGTTGTTTTTCCAGGCAGTCAAAAGGGCTTCCATATCCTCCAAGGTTTTGGGAGCTTCGGTAATGCCTGCCTTTTCCATCCAGTCTTGACGAATCCACAGAAGGCTGTGCTGGTACCCGAAGTTTCCTCCGGCGATGGCATACAAAGCGCCATCTTGGCGGAAGGGGGCCAGGTTCTCTTCGTCATAAGAAGCAAAAACTTCTTTCATATAGTCTCCGCCGCATTTTTCGTAGGCCTCGGTAAGGTCGGCCAACATGCCGTTATCTACCAGCTGGCGGTAGATCAGGTATTCTGCGGACGACAGAGTGAACATATCGGGCAGCGAATTGGAAGCCAGCATCAAAGAAAGCTTGTTGCCATATTCCTGGGTGTCCACGGTCCAGTCGTAAACAATTTCAATGTTCAGACGGTCCTTGATAAACCGGGACATGGCATTGTCTTCCAGGCTGTCGCCTGCAGCAAAGTTGGGGGAAGAGGAAGCGCGCTTAGCGGTACTTACCTGCACGGGTTCCGGATATTTCCCGTAGGGGGTCATAATATCGCCCTCGGTTTGGGTGGAAGCTTCGGAGCTTTCCACTTCTTTGCTTGATTCACTACTGGAATCAGCCTGAGACTTCGAGTCAGTCCCACTGGATTCCTGACTCGAAGTCTCATTGCATGCTGTAAAGGCAGTAACAACAAATAATACTGCCAAAAGCAACGCAAACACTTTTTTCATCTTCATGAAAGAGCCTCCTAAAAAATAATATAAATATGGTAAAATTTCTCCCGAAGGAGTAAAAATACCCGTCGTTAAAGGGGAGTTTCCCCTTTCCATATCAGGAATAACCCCTATAAAATTCTGTGGGTTATCCTTTTAGGTAAAGACCCTACTTTAAGAGGAAAATAGAGAAAGCTAGCGGCAAAAAACAGACTAAATTAGCCAGATAAATTATTCAGCTACCAGTATAGTTATGTGGGAAAAAACAAACATTAATTTTTATGCATATTGGTTTTTGAGCTTTGCAGAATTTTAAAGAAATCTCATTTCCTGTTGAAAATCGGGAAGGAGAACGGTGGTCAAAAAATGAGTTGGCAAGATTTTTAAGAAGATTTCCGAATAGAAAAAAGGCTGCTGAAAAAGCAAATGCTTTACAGCAGCCTTAAAAGCTTAATAAGCCGGTTTCGACACGTTTTAAGCGTCCAAAAAGCGCGCAGGGCAGAGTTTTTCTCGTCGACTCTTACTTTTGTACCGCCTCATAGAGGAAGCACAAAACCTCTCCTTGGTAAGATCCTCTTTTGAATTCCTTTACTTTTTTCATCCCAATGGATTTAGCGACCTTCTGAAAAGCGATATCGTCGGCTTTCGTGACGCTGTATACGCTTTCCGCTCCCAGCCGGTGAAAGGCGTAATCCCGGCAGGCAGAAAGAAGCTCCGAACCGTAGCCCATATGCCAAAAGGCATGTTTTAACAGGTAACCGGAGTCCAGCAGCCGGCGGCCGCAAATTTCTTCATAGGACAGGCCTGCATGCCCTACCAATTCTGCGGTTTCCCGGTGAAAAGCGCCCCAAAAACCAATCTGGTCCGCCCGGTAGCGGCATAGCTGTAAGCCCAGCCACTCTTTCACCTCTTCTTCCATAAAATCGTGCTCATAGGCGTAAACAGCTGCCCGGTCCTGCATCAAGGAAAGCAGCTGGGGAAAATCCTCCTGGGTGAATTCTCGCAGGAACAGACGGGGGGTTTGTAATATGACAGGGCCCAAGGGAAAACCTCCTTCCCTTTTCTAACACAAATAAGGCTCACATAGATTCGGGAATGGTAACGCGGAACAAAGTCAAAGCATTCCGGATAACCGTGCGGGTGGCAACACACAAAGAAAGGCGCGCGGCAGTAAGCCTTTCGTCGGTTCCCTTTACCCGGCAGGAATTGTAAAATTTATGGAAGAGAGTGGCCAGGTTTATCACATATTTCGTGATGCGGGCGGGATCGAAGCTTTTTGCCGCCTGAATGAGCTCGTCCGTATAACCGGAAAGATGGCGAATCAGCTCCACCTCCTCAGGGGCGGTGAGCAGAGCAAGCTCCTGAAGGGAGCAGTCCCGGGGTTCTATCCCGTCGTCCCGCAGGTTCCGGAGAATGCTGCAAATTCTGGCGTGAGCATATTGGACGTAGTAAACAGGGTTTTTGGAATCCTGCTGCACGGCCAAATCTAAATCAAAATCCATTCTGGTGTTGGGTTCGTAGGAGTTAAAGAGGAACCTGGCGGCATCCACCGGAACCTCCTCCAGCAAGGTCACCAAGGTAATGGCCTTGCCGCTGCGCTTGCTGGCCTTTACAATTTCCCCATCCCGCACCAGGCGAACCATCTGCATCAGCACAATTTGCAGGCGGGAGGCATCAACGCCCAGGGCGGTAAGGGCGGCCTTTAAACGGGGCACATAACCGTGATGGTCCGCGCCCAGTACATCAATTGCCAGGTCGAAGGCACGGGTCACCAGCTTATTATAATGGTAGGCGATGTCCGGCACAACGTAGGTAGGAACTCCGTTGGAACGCACCAGGACAAAATCTTCCGAACCGTATTCTTCCCCTTTGAACCACAAAGCGCCTTCCTTTTCGTAGGTGGCATTCTTTTCCTTCAGCAGGGAAATTACCTGGTTTACCGCCCCATTTTCGTGAAGGGAAGATTCATGAAACCAGTTATCATATTCCACCCGGTACCGCAACAGGTCATCGTGGAGACCCTGAATGTTTAAGGGCAGGGCAAAGGTGGTAAGGGCGTTTCGGCGTTCTTCCGCCGAAGCGGATAAGTACCGGTCGCCGTATTTCTCCGCAAAATTCTTGGCGTGCTCTTTAATGTCTTCTCCCAAATACCCGTCCTCCGGGAAGGGAACGGCTTCTTCCCCCTGGAAAAGCTGCAAATAACGGGCCTCTAAGGAAACAGCAAATTTGTTTACTTGGTTTCCGGCGTCGTTTACGTAGAATTCCCGCTCTACCCGGTGTCCGGTCATTTCCAAAACAGAAGCCAGGGAATCGCCTAAAACGCCGCCGCGGGCGTTGCCAATATGCATGGGTCCAGTGGGGTTGGCAGAAACAAATTCTACCAGTACCCGTTTACCGGCGCCAAAATCGCTGTTGCCATAATTTTTTCCCTTTGCGTGAATATCCCGCAGTACATCGGCATAAAAAGCAGGAGCGTAATAAAAATTTAAAAAACCTGGGCCCGCGATCTCACAGGCTTCAAAATAGGACTGGGAAAGGTCAATCTTTTCTTTTACCGCCTGAGCGATCTTCTGAGGAGCAGCACGGAACACCTTGGCGCCTGCCAAGGCGATATTGCAGGACCAGTCACCGTGGGCGCGGTCGGCAGGAACTTCCAGCACGCAGGCCGGAAGCTCTGCCTGGGGCAAAAGCCCTGCAGAGATAGCAGTATTTAAGGCATCTAGAATGGCTTTTTTCAAACTCTCTTTCGCGTTGGCAACCAACAGAGACATTTTTTTCATCCTTTCTCAATTTTTTGAAGGGGGAACAGATGTATTTAAGCTCCGACGGCCTGGCGGGGTTTTACTTCTATTTTAATTTCGTTGGCGCTGGAGAAATTGGAATCGATATCCAAGGTGTATTTGATATTCAAAATGCCGCCCTTTTTCCGCAGGGTAGAGCGCAGTTCGCTGGTAAATACCCCTACTGTGACAGTACCATACCCCATGTCATAAAGGCACAGGTGCCGCTTGCCCTCTTCCAAAATCAACCGGGTAGAGGTTCCGGAGCGTATTAAAGTCACCTTGCCGTTTTCCACTTTTAACACCGCGGTGTGGGAGATGCTGGGGTTTTCCTCTTCATATTCCCGATAGGCGATAAAACGGCTTCCGGCCCGTTCTGTGTAGGTTCCCACAGTATTCAGCGTAATTTCTCCGGAATCTTCTTCATAGATCTGCCGGCCGGTGATAGCGATGCTGTAATCTTCTTTTAACATGAGGAACGTCCTTGAATTTTTATTGTTTAAAATTTTTCGATGTCAATGCGTTCGGTATGCCCAGAAATGCTGTGCCCCAAAAATAATTCCGCCACATTGGTAAAGTTTTCTGGAGTGTCGGTAACATAGTAGCCGCATTCCCGAGGCTTACTGCTTTCCCGGAGTTTGCCCAGTTCCCGCAGCGTTTTAGCCAAGGACAGGGCCGCTTCGCGGCCGCTGTCGATCAGGCTGACGCCTTTGCCCATAACGGAGCCAATAATAGGGCTGATGATGGGGTAATGGGTGCAGCCTAAAATGAGAGTGTCCACACCGGCTTCCCGCATGGGGGAAAGGTAGCGTTCCGCCACCAGGCGCGTCACCTCGTCCTGGGGGGCCACAAAGGCATTTTCCACCAAGGGCACAAACAGAGGACAGGCTTGGGGGAAAATTTCCAGCTTGTGATTCAGCTTTAAAAGAGCCAAGCGGTAAGAATCGCTGGAAATGGTAGCGGAAGTGCCAATAACGCCGATCTTGCCATTTTTGGTGGCCGCCGCTGCTGCCCGGGCAGTGGGACCAATCACATCGAAATAAGGGATTCCCAGGCTCTTATCTAAATTCCCGGCTACGGAGCTTACCGTGCCGCAAGCGGCCAAAATAGCTTTTACCCCTTTCCTAATTAGAAAAGCGGTATCTTGCTTTACATAACGTAAAATGGTTTCCCGGCCTTTGGTACCATAAGGGACCCGGCCGGTATCTCCGAAATAAACGATATTTTCTTCCGGTAAAATTTGTTCCAGCTCTTTTACAGCGGTAAGGCCTCCCAGGCCGGAATCGAAAACACCAATGGGGCGGTCATCCATAACAGGTATCTGTCCTTTCTGCGGTTAGCTCGGTCATTTTTTTAGGGCCAGATCTATCAGCCGGTCTAAAATGTCCCCATAGGAAAGCCCCATGGCCATCCACAGCTTGGGATACATGCTGATCGCGGTAAAGCCCGGCAGCGTGTTAATCTCGTTCAGAATTACCTGCTGGCCTTCTTCCGTCACAAAAAAGTCTACCCGGGCAAGGCCGGAGCAGCCCAGCAGCCGGTATGCCCTTACTGCGGTTTCCCGAATTTTTTCCGAAACCTCTTCGCTGATACGGGCGGGAATGTAAAGCTGGCTGGTACCATTGATATATTTGTCGTCGTAATCGTAGAATTGGGCGGAAGCCCCGATCTCACCTATGATAGAAGCCTCTGCTTCCCGGTTGCCCATGACGGCGCATTCCACTTCCTGCCCGCGTATGCCTTCCTCTACGACTACCTTACTATCTTCCTTGGCGGCTTTTTGAATGGCCTCGTCCAGGTCCTCCAACCGGTCTACCCGGCTGACTCCCACAGAAGAACCTGCGTTGGCAGGCTTTACAAAAACGGGAAAATCCAACCTGGCCTTAATCTTATTTTTGATGACCTCCGGCGCGGCAGAAAACCGGTCGGAATAAAACCAAAGGTAATGGGCCTGCTCGATATTGGCCGCAGAAAGCAGGGTATGGGTTACGGCTTTGTCCATACATACGGCGGAAGCCAAGGTGCCGGAGCCCACAAAGGGAATACCGGAAAGCTGGAACAACCCCTGCAGAGTGCCGTCTTCTCCGTTTTTGCCGTGAAGAGCAGGAAACACCGCATCCAACGTGATGGTTTGTGCGGCGCCGCCTTCCAAAACCACCAGCCCATGAACGGAACGGTCGGGAGAAAGAAAGGCCGGCAGGTTTTGCGGATGGGCTGCCCAGCTTCCGTCTGTCAGGCCGGAAACAGGTCCGCGGTAAAGGTACCATTTGCCCTCCTTGGTGATGCCCACCGGGTAAATTTCATATTTTTCGACAGACAGGTTTTCTAAAATGGAAGAGGCCGACATGAGAGAAACCTCATGCTCGGAAGAAGTGCCGCCAAAAATAACGGCCAATTGCTTTTTCATCATAGGAATCACGTCCCTTTTTTACAAAATGTAAAACGCAAACTAAAGAAAATCCCCAACTACAGCCGTGGCGAGAGACCTCGGAAAAATACAGAAAGGGTTTCAAAGTCATGTTTATGCCGTTCCGGCGCTAAAATTCAATTTATTATACTATACGCCCTTAAAATTATCAACTACTTTCCCGCTTTTATCCCCGGTACGGGAGGCGCTTAAAGAAGAAAAGGGAGCGCCGAAGGGGTGCCGCCTTTTCAAAAATGAAGATATTTTACAAGCCGGCAGAGCTTTTCACTGGTATAATCGGAGCATACAAGGAGGCTATGCAATATGAAAAAAGAGACCCGCACCGTGGTCTATGATGAAGAGCTTTGTCTGGAGGCCTGCAATTTTAAGGGGCTCACCCAGCCCTTCCCAAACCATTTTCACGAATATTATGTCATTGGGTTATTGGAGGCAGGAAAGCGCCTTTTATCCTGTAAAAATCAGGAATATACCATCGCAAGAGGAAATGTTCTCTTGTTCAACCCTGGCGACAATCACGCCTGCGGCCAAAGCTCCGATACCCCCCTGAATTACCGGAGCTTTCACATTGCCAAAGAAACCATGCTGCGTTTGGCGGAGGAAGTCACCGGCAGGCGGGAACTACCCCGATTTTTTCCAAATGTTGTTTTAGATGAAGAGGTTACCTGTTGCCTTCGCCCGCTCCATGAACTGGTGATGAAAGGCTCCCATGAATTTGGAAAAGAAGAAAGCCTGCTGTTCCTGATCTCCCTGCTGATTCAGCAATACGGCCGGCCTTTTGAGAGCCACATCCCGGAGTGCCGGGATGAAATTGAAAAGGCCTGTGCTTTTATGGAACGGCACTACGCCCAACGGATCTGTTTAGACCAATTATGCCGCTGTGCCGGTTTGAGCAAGTCCACCTTGCTCCGGGCGTTTGCAAAATCAAAGGGCGTAACTCCATACAGTTACCTGGAAAACATTCGTGTTGGCAAGGCAAAGAAGCTGCTGGAGCAGGGAGTACCGCCCATTGAAGCCGCGCTGCAAGCCGGCTTTTCCGATCAGAGCCATTTTACGAACTATTTCAGCCGATACATTGGATTGGCTCCCGGCATTTATCGGGACATATTCAAAGATATGGAGGAGCCGCCCCATGAAAGCTAACAGCATATCGGGGCATTTTGCCTCCCTGTTTACGATCCTCATTTGGGGAACGACTTTTATCTCTACCAAAATTTTATTGGTGGGATTTCGGCCGGTGGGGATCCTCCACGAGAAGGTCACCGCACTTACTGTTGTTAGGATGGTCATGACATTGATGGGCCTGTTCCTGTCAGAGAAAAAACTGTTTTTTTTGAAAAAGGGAGAGAAACAAAATGGATTGGCAAAATGAAAAATGCGTTATGGTGATTGATGAAACCCTGCCGCTGGGGATTGTGGCAAATACGGCGGCGATCATGGGAATTACTTTGGGAAAGAAAATGCCGGAGGTGGTAGGGGTCAATGTGACCGACCGGAGCGGCTGTGAGCACCTTGGCATCATAGAGTTTCCCGTACCTATTTTGCGGGGCTCGCGGTCAGTCATCAAGCAGATGCGGGAAAAGCTTTACCTGCTTGAGTTTCAAGATTTAACGGTGGCGGATTTTTCGGATCTGGCTCAGAGCTGTAAAACCTACGACGAATTTACCGAGAAAATAGGCTGTATCTCCGAAAGCGCCCTGCGTTATTTTGGCATTGCGGTCTGCGGTGCAAAGAAAAAGGTCAACAAGCTCACAGGCAGCCTGCCGCTGCTGCGATAAAGAAGATTTCCCTTTGGGCGCCAAAAAAAAGAAAGGGGACTGGCAATTTCCCGGCGGTTATGGTAAGATGCAGAAAGCGGAAAAGCAGAGAAAGGGGTTTTGAAATTGCGGATCCGAAAAAAGGCTTGGGCGCGGCCGGAACTAAAGGCCTGCCGGTATTTTGTGGAAGACCCTAAGGCCCAAAGGGGCCGTTGGAACGAGTTGTTCGGGGCCGTACGCCCCCTGCATCTGGATTTGGGATGCGGGAAATGCGTGTTCCTGGCAGAGGCTGCCTACCTCCAACGGGATGTCAACTTCATTGGCGTCGATATCAGTTTAGACATTTTAGGCGTGGGGCGCAGAAACATTGCCAAGAGATATGGGGAGGAAGAGCCCGATAATGTGGCCATTGCTGCTTATAATATAGAACGGCTTCCGGAACTGTTCGGGGAAACGGAAAGGGCAGAGCGGATTTACGTAAACTTTTGTAACCCATGGCCCTGCGCCGGGGCTCACAAAAAAAGACTCACCCATACCCGCCAGCTGGAAAATTACAAGAAGCTGATGAGTGAAAAGGGCGAGATCTGGTTTAAAACCGATAACGACGATTTATATTTGGCCACCAAGCGCTATTTTACGGAGGCGGGGTTTGAGATTTTTTTCGATGTAAAAGATCTGCACCAGAGTGGAGAAACGGAAAATCTGACCACAGAACACGAGCTGATGTTTTCCGCCCAGGGAATTCCCATCAAGGCGCTGCGGGCCAGAAGAAAATAATTACAATTCAAAATCTTCCGGACGGTAACGGCCTGTTTGCAAAGGCGGAGCGCTGCGTGGGGCGCGAAGGAGGGGGTTGTAAGAGAATTTTTTGCATTTTCCTTCTTTTAGTGTCATTCGGACGGCGCAGAGGACCTCTCCGTTTTGGCCCAGGTTATTTTGACAGTAGGCGCAATTTGCTTCGATATGAGCCCCGAACAGGGGCTCTTTCTTTTTTCGCTTTTTCCAAAAAGCCATGGCGCGTCAGCTCTTTTCTATGATGATAAGGTCTGGCCCGAGGCACTAATTTTATTTTATCACAGCTTGGCCGGTTTCGCAATCGTTCTCTTTGGAAAGGACTAAGAGAAACGCGCAGCACATGAGCAGCAGAGAAGCGCCACCCGCCATACTGGTGCTAAGCCCGCCAAAATTTTGGGGTAAGGGAGTATAAAGCTGGAAAGCAGCCTGGGATGTTTCCGGTAAAAAATGTTTCCATAGTTTTAGCATGCCCACAGCAAAAAGGCCGTGTAAGAGGCGAAGAGAGAAGAACTTCCATTTTGGTAGGGGGAAGCTTTCAAAAAAGGAAAAAATTTGCAGGTGGACGCACAACCCGCCAAAGGCCAACCCGAAGGCAAATAATTCCGGTCCTACCCGAAGGGCGGCGGAGTCCAGAGCTCCCTTGGTGACCTCCAGGGAAAAGGAAAGGCCGGAAGCGGCCAATGGGGGCGGGAGCAGGCCGGTGCGGGAAATAAGCTTCACCAGCACCTGGAAAATCCCGGAGCCGTGAAGGAGGGCCGTGAAGCCCGAAAAAAGCACAACACAGGCACTGAGCTTCAGCAGAGAGGAGCAGGCGTCGGAGGCAGAACGGATCAGAGCATTTTTGGCTTTTTGCTGAGGCTGTAGCTGGGTCTTTTCCGGGAATTTTACGAAAAGGGAGGAAATGACCCCCAGCAGAAGACCGGAGAAGGTGACGGCCCAAAAGAGCTGCCAGCCGGTTTGTGGACTTCCCAGCAGCCCGCTTCCTACAAAAGTGACGACAAAGGCAATGCCTGGATTCACGCAGAAGATCATCATGCGGCCGGCTTGGCTTCTGGTGATTTTTCCTTCCTGCAGCAGCAGAGAAACGCCCTTAGCCCCTGCAGGGTACCCCCCTGCGAAGCTTAGAAACAGGGTGGCGGCACAAATGGAAGGAAGCCGGAATAGAAGCCGGGCGGCCCAGCCCAAGACCTTGCCAATCGCTTCGCTTGCCCCGGAATTTACGGCAAAACTGGTGAGAGCAAGGAAGGGAAATAAGGAAGGAGCGAGTACGGTAAGGCAAGAGAAAATACTATCTAACACGGCAGCCTTTACTTCGGAAGGAAAGGCGAGAAGCCCGGCTGCAAAAGCAAAAAATAAGGCGCCGAAGAGGCTGGACTTTAGCGGTTGAGAGAGGAAGAAAGCTTTCATGCGGACCATTGGGAGAGACCCCTTTCTTTTTTCGAAAGATCTCAGGTTTTCAAAGCCTGCTTTTTGGAAGATTAGTCATAATTATGCTAACGGCCCGTTATGAATTCGGACCCGGCCTCATAATATTTTTCAGAGTTTTTTGAACAGGGGGTGTCCTATGGAGCAGCGGGGGACAGGAGCGGCGGTAATATCCATTACAGGGAACCGGAGCGTAGTAGTGGATGGCTGTGACGGCATTGTGGATTATGACGAAAAAATGGTGATTCTTCGCACGGGACGGCTTACCGTGCGGTTGGAAGGACATGGCCTGAGGCTGAAAAAGCTAACGGAAAATTCCGCTGTGATAGAGGGGGTAATTGCCAAAGTGGAATATGCTTACTGAAACCAAGGTGCGAATTTGTGCCCAAGCGATAGAAGGAAAGGCGTGAAATACAGTGCTGGAAAAGGCATTTCATTGGCTTACCGGCTGCGTCCGTTTTCAGGTAAAAGGGGACGCGGCCCGTCTTTTTAACATTGCCGCAAAAAGCGGTTTGGCATTGTGGGGATTTTCAAAAGAGGGGGAACTTCCGGCGGCCTGGGCCAGGCCGAGAGATTACAGGAAACTAAGACGAGTGTGCCGCCGTTGTAACACCAGGACCTGGCTATTAAAAAAACGGGGTCTTCCCTTTCAGACAAGGCGATTTTGGCGCAGGAAGGGTCTGGTATTGGGCTGTTTTGCTGGAATTGCCCTCTATTTTTTCCTTTCCGGATTCGTGTGGAACGTTACGGTGACAGGTGCGGAGCGGCTGACAGAGGCCCAAATTCTGGAGGCAGCCCAAGAGGCAGGCGTGTTTGTGGGAGCGGCCCAAAAAAGCTTCCGTCCCAAAAGGGCGGCTCTCTCCATGTTGGAACAGGTAAAAGAACTCAGCTGGGTTTCGGTGAATACCAATGGGTGCTTTGTAGAAATCGCTCTGAAAGAAAGCCAGGAAAAGCCTGAGGTTGTTGATGATGAAAAGCTTTCCAATATTGTGGCCACCCGGGAGGGAAAAGTGATTGCTATGGAGGCTCACCACGGCAGGCCCGAAGTGGAGCTGGGAGAAACGGTGCAGGAAGGCCAACTGCTGATTTCGGGGTTATACCCCGAAAAGGTGGACCCTTACAGCCCGCCGCCGGGAACACCCATGACAACTTATGGTTCCGCCAGGGGAAGCGTGGTGGCGGAAACCTACCGGGAATTTACGGTTCGGGTTTCAGAGAGTAGGACAGAGCGGGAGCCTACAGGGAAAAAACAGGTGAATCGCTCCCTTACTTTATTTGGCTTTCGAATTCCCCTGGGCTTCAACATAATACCTCAGGAGGAGTGCCGGCTGTTCACAGAACGTTTTGCCTTTTCCGCCCTGGATGCGGAGCTTCCGCTGGTTTTTGAACAGGACATTTATGAGTATTTGGGCGACTCGAAACGGCGGCTGTCAGAAGCGGAGCAAAAGGAGAGCGCTCTGCTGAAGCTGAGGGAAGCACAGCGAGCCGCCCTGCCTTCGGGGGCCCGGATCGTAACAGAAAAGTTGGAATATGTGTTTTCCCAAGGGGAATGTATTTTACTGGCCAAATGTCGTTGTGAAGAAGAGATTGGCAGGGAACAACCGGTAATTGTGGAATGACATTAAGAATTCACAAAAATATTGTGAGAAATTCCTATGATTTTTTATTGGAGTATTAGAAAATTCTGTGTTATAATAAGAAAACTAAAAGGCCGTAAAAGGCGAAAAAGATTTTTTTCCTGTTTCCGGCAATTCGCAAAAAGAAAACCGGAAAGGGAAAGATTAAAGGAGTTATCTTGGAGCAAAAGATCAATTTTGACAGACTGGAGCAAATGGCAGAGCTGTTCGGAAAATTCGACGAGAACATCCGGCTGATCGAGCAGGAATACGGGGTATCCCTGGTGTTTCGTGATTCGGAATTGAAGATCAGCGGGGAAGAGGAAAAGGTGGACCGGGCGGCCCGCACGGTGCGCAGCCTGATTACCCTTTTGCGAAGCGGCGAGGTGCTGACCGAACAGAATGTGCGTTACTGTATGCGCATGGTAGAGGAGGACAGCGAAGACAAAGTACAAAAGCTTACGGGCGATTGTATTTGCGTTACCAGCAAGGGGAAGCCCATCAAGCCAAAAACGGTGGGCCAGCGAACTTATTGCGATAACATCAAAGAAAATACGATCACCATAGGCGTAGGGCCCGCGGGTACCGGAAAAACCTATTTGGCGGTAGCCATGGCGGTGACTGCCTTTCGTGCCCAGGAGGTAGATCGTATCATCCTCACCCGGCCGGCAGTGGAGGCAGGAGAAAAGTTGGGTTTTTTGCCCGGCGACCTGCAGCAGAAGGTAGACCCTTACCTAAGGCCCCTTTATGACGCGCTGTTTGACATGCTGGGAGCCGAGACTTACCAGCGTTATGTGGAACGGGGCAACATCGAGGTAGCCCCGCTGGCCTATATGCGGGGCCGCACTTTGGACGACAGCTTTATCATTTTGGATGAAGCCCAGAATACTACGCCGGAACAAATGAAAATGTTCCTTACCAGACTGGGGTTTCATTCCAAAATGGTGATCACCGGCGATATTACCCAGATTGACCTGCCAACGGGGAAGCGTTCCGGGTTAAAGGAGGCTGTCCGCATTCTAAAGGCGGTAAAAGACATTGCTATTTTCCGTTTTACGGAAAAGGATGTGGTACGTCATAAGCTGGTGCAAGATATTATCCGTGCTTATGAGAAGGCAGAACGCCCGCGATAAAAAAGTTTTGCCGCTAAAAAACATGGAGCGCCCGGCGCTCTTCCGTAAAAAATCAGGAAAGGGAAATGCTTTATGGAGAAAATCAGAGTTATTATTTCGAACCGCCAAAAAGCCGTAAAAATACCCACAGGTATCAGGATGCTCATCCGCCGCTGCTGTCACGCGGTACTGCAGCTGGAGGGGTTCCGGGATTCCGCCGAAATCAGTGTTTCTTTCGTAGACAATGAGCAGATCCGCGAGATGAATAAGCAATACCGGGATAAAGATGCCGAAACCGATGTGCTCTCTTTTCCCATGGGAGAAAATGGAAATTATGATGTGAACCACGAAACCGGCGCGAAAATCCTGGGAGATATTGTTCTTTCTGTTCCTAAAGCCATGGAGCAGGCCAAGCTTTACGGCCACAGCCTGGAAAGGGAAATCGGCTACTTGACAGCCCATTCCATGCTTCACCTGCTGGGCTACGACCATGAGGCGGGCGGGCTTGCCCAGGTGCGTATGCGGGAAAAGGAAGAAACCGTCATGAGCCAGCTTGGCCTGCCTTCCAGCGTCAGCTATTATGATGCCCAATGACCCTCAGCGCCGGCCCTTTTGGCGCAGCTTTGCCGATGCCTTTCGGGGATTGTGCGGCTGCTTGAAAACGGAGCGCAATATGCGGTTCCATTTGGTTTCCTGCATTTATGTGCTGTTCTTTGCTTCTTCTTTAGGGCTTTCCCGGGGCGAAATGGCCTGCCTGTTTTTGGCCATTGGCTTGGTGATGGCGGCGGAGGCCTTTAATACCGCCTTGGAAAAACTCTGTGATTTTGCCGAAAAGCGGCAAAACCGGTTTATTCGGCTGGTGAAGGATATGGCGGCCGGCGCGGTGCTGGTTTCCGCCATAGCGGCTGCCCTTACCGGTGTTGTGGTATTGATTCGGCCCGAGCTTTGGAAATTGCTTTTCCGAATTGCGGGGGCGCCTTCTCTCTTTTTGTTGTTTCTAGGTTCCCTGGTTTTGGCCGCGGTGTTTGTGTTTATAGGCCCTGTAAGAACGAAAGCGGCCCTGGGCCGTCTCTTTTCGAAAGGCCGTCAAAAATAAGGAGCGTCGGGCGGGGCGTTTAGCGCTCCGCTTTCCTGCTGTAATTGAGAAAGGGTATGAAATGGAATACGAATCCATGGGCCAGCGTTCGGCTTATTTTGCTATTGTGGGGAAACCCAATGTGGGGAAGTCTTCCCTTCTGAACAGGTTGATCGGGCAAAAGGTAGCGATTGTGTCAAAAAAGCCCCAAACCACCCGTACCCGTATTATGGGAGTCCTTACCCAAGGGGAGTTTCAACTGGTGTTTTTGGACACGCCGGGACTCATCCGGGCAAAAACTTCTCTTGGCGATTATATGGTGAGGTCTGTCACTCAGTCAATTTCCGGGGTGGATGCCTGCCTTTTGGTTGCCGAGGCCCAGGGAAAGATCAGCCGGGCGGATGAAGAGCTGGTACGCCGGTTCCGGGCGGAACAGGTGCCTGCTTTGTTGGCGATAAACAAGCTGGACCTGCTGAAAGATAAATCCCCGCTGATGGAGCAAATCGCCGCTTTTTCGGCGTTGTATCCTTTTCGGGCGGTAGTCCCGGTTTCTGCCCGAACGGGGGAAGGGATAGAAGAGCTGCTGCAAGAGCTTAAGAACCTGACTGTCCCCGGGGGACACTTCTTCCCGGAAGATGCCCTTACGGACCAGCCGGAACGAGTGATCGCCTCTGAACTGGTTAGAGAAAAGCTGCTGCGCTTTTTGGACCAGGAAGTGCCTCACGGCGTCGCGGCCGTAACGGAGCAGATGAAGGAGCGAAATAAAACACTTGAGCTGGATGTGACTATCTATTGCGAGCGCTCCGGCCATAAAGGGATCATCATAGGAAAGGGCGGCGCTATGCTCAAAAAGGTGGGAAGCGCCGCCAGAGAAGACCTGGAAAAATTTTTCGGCTGCAAAGTCAACCTGCGGCTTTGGGTAAAGGTGAAGGAAGATTGGCGGCAGAGGCCGGAAACCCTGCAGGGCTTGGGCTTTTCGTGGAAAGATTTGGAATCGTAGGCCCTGCCGAAAGTGGTTTTTAGCTTTGTCCCAAAGCGAGCCAAGCACAAAAAACCTGAAAAATCTCCCCTTTTTTGTCGAACAGACAATTATTTTCCAGTCATAGATGGAAGCAGTCTGCAAATACTTTTCCTTAGAAGGCAAAAAGGGGGAAACATTTGTGGACGAAAGAGAAGCCTGGCAAAATTTCTATGCCACCGGGAAAATTGAGGATTACATTCGATATTCGCAGCTGAAAAGCCAGGCGGGCCGGGGAAGCTTTTCTGGTCTGCAAAGCGGCTGGGAAACACCGGGAAGGAACAGCCTGAACGGGCCCTTTCCGCCCTTGGCTGCCAAGGAGGATGCTGGTGAAAATACAAACACAGGGGCTGATCATTCGGGAGCGGACCATCGGAGAAAGCGACCGTCTGGTAACGGTTTTGACGGGTGACGAAGGCGTTCTGCATGCTTTTGCCCGGCGGGCCAAAAATTTGAAAGACAGCAAAAATTCCGCTACCGGCCTGCTTTGTTATTCCCGCCTGAACCTTTATAAGGGGCGGGACAAGTACATAATTAATGAGGCTTTCCCCTTGGAAGTCTTTTTTGGCTTGCGCAAAGATATTGGAAATCTGGCCTTGGCCCAATATTTTTGTGAGTTAGCCGCAGAGCTTGTACCCGACGGGGTAGAATCGGGCAGTCACTTGAGGTTGGTGCTGAATGCACTGCATTTTCTCAGCGAGGGAAAAAAGCCGGGGACGCTTTTAAAGCCCATTGTGGAGCTGCGTATGCTGTCTCTTTCCGGCTATATGCCGGATTTGGTTTGTTGCGCCCAATGCGGCGCCTACGAGGCCGGCAGAATGTATTTTAAAATTAATCGGGGCACGATCTATTGCGAAAAGTGTTTTTTAGAGACAGGGGACCCCTGTGCCGTGCTTTCTCCTGCTGCTCTTTCCGCTATGCGACATATTATTTATTCCGATTTTGAAAAGGTTTTTTCTTTTTCCCTTACAGAGGGAGCTCTCCGGGAATTGGGGGAAGCCGTGGAAGTTTATACCATTCACATTTTACAAAAACGCCTGCAAACCCTGAATTTTTACCATAGTCTGTTTTAGGGAAGCGGGAGAACCACAGGGCTGGGAGCCTTGTGGGAAAGGATAATGCTCATGACAATGAATAAAAATTATCGTGCTTTAGAACTGGATAAAATTTTAGAGATGCTGTCTAAAGAAACCACTTGTGCCGACGCGGCCCAGTTGGCCTTGGAAATCCAACCGGCCCTCACTGCCTCGGAGACGCGGCATTTGCTGGAAGAGACCGATGCCGCCTTTGTACTCACTGCGAAATTCGGTGCGCCCTCCTTTTATGGCCTGAAAAATGTGACCAATGCTCTGCGGCGCGCCCAGGCAGGAGGCGGCCTGGGGCTTCGGGAACTGTTGGACGTGGCGGAGACGCTTCGGGCTATCCGGGCGCTCTCCCAATGGCACCATAAAAACGAGGGCATGCAAACTGCCCTTTCCGGCCGGTTCCAGATGCTTGTTTTTAACAAGTATCTGGAAGAAAAAATCTTTACCTGCATCCTCAACGAAGAAGAGGTGGCCGACGCGGCTTCCCCGGCATTGGCCGGGATACGCAGGAAAATTCGAAATGCCTCCACCAGGGTTCGGGAGCAGTTGGACAAGTTAATTCGCTCCCCTGCTCATCAGAAGCATTTGCAGGAAAGCATTGTTACCCAGCGGGGAGGCCGCTATGTGGTGCCCGTAAAGGCAGAGTTCCGAGGGGAAGTTCCCGGTTTGATCCACGATTCCTCTGCCAGCGGGGCCACTGTCTTCATTGAGCCCATGAGTGTAGTGGAGGCCAACAATGAAATACGGGTGCTGAAGGCTCAGGAGCAAGAAGAAATTCAGCGCATTCTGTTGGAGCTTTCCTCGGAGGCGGGCTCTTTTGCCGATTCCATTATCGAAGGGTACCGTTATGCTGTGGAGCTGAATTTGATTTTTGCCAAGGCACACCTGGCTTACCGGATGAAAGCTACGATGCCTTTGATCGACGAAGAGGGCCGCATCAATTTGCAAAGCGCCCGTCACCCCTTGATTGATAAAACTAGGGTGGTGCCCACAGATATTTCTTTGGGCATAGGTTTTGACAGTTTAATTATTACCGGCCCCAATACCGGCGGCAAAACAGTGGCCTTAAAAACAATAGGGCTTTTGACCCTTATGGCCATGTGCGGCCTTATGATACCCGCCCAGGAGGGCAGTCAGGTCGCAGTGTTCCGGCACATTTTGGCCGATATCGGAGACGAGCAGAGCATAGAGCAGTCCCTTTCTACTTTTTCTGCCCACATGACCAACATCATCCGAATTTTAGACCGGGCAGACAGCCAAAGCCTGGTGCTGTTGGATGAGTTGGGAGCGGGGACCGATCCGGTGGAAGGAGCCGCCTTGGCCGCCGCCATTATCGAGGAGTTGAGACAGAAAGGAGTAAAGCTGGCCTGTACCACTCATTACGCGGAACTCAAGGCCTATGCCTTACAGACTCCAGGGGTGGAAAACGGAAGCTGTGAATTCGATGTGGCCACCCTGCGGCCCACCTACCGCTTGTTGATTGGTGTGCCGGGGCGTTCCAACGCCTTTGCTATTTCAAAGCGCCTGGGGCTGGAAGAACGCATTGTAGGCCGGGCAAGCCAGCTGGTAGCCCGGGAGAACAGCGTTTTTGAAGAAGTGGTAGGCACTTTAGAGGAAAGCCGCCGGAAAATGGAAGAGGAGCTTACCTCCCTGCGGGAGAAAGGTGCCAGCGCTGTACGGGATGCCAAAGAGGCCCAAGAGCTAAAGGATAGAGCAGAAAAGGAAGTACAAAAAGAGCTCGACCGCGCCCGGCAGGAGGCCGCCCAAATCGTTCGGAAAACCAGGCTGCAGGCAGACGCTCTGTTAAACGAGCTGGAGGAACTTCGCCGCCAAAAAAACAAAGAGATTTCTGCGGAACAAAAGGCACGGCTCCGTTCCGGCATGAAAGATTTGGAAGGTCTTTCCGACCCGGTACGAGAAAGAAAGCAGGAAGATTACACGTTGCCCCGAGAGCTGAAGGTGGGGGACCAGGTACTCATTTTCGATATCGATAAAAACGCAACCGTTTTGGAGGTACCAAAGGATGGCGCCGTTCTGGTGCAGGCAGGCATCATCAAGACCCGTGTGCCCCTTTCCAATTTGCGGCTTTTGGGAGAAAGGCAAAAACAGAAGCAACAGGCCCGCGGCCAGCGCACGGTGACCAGGAGCAACATGTCCACAGAGGCGGCGGTCACCAGCCTCGATTTGCGGGGTCAAAATGTGGAAGAAGGCCTGATGGCGGTAGATGCCTTTTTGGATATGGCTTCCCGCCGTAATCTCACCCAAGTGACCATTATTCATGGCAAGGGTACCGGTGTGTTACGAGCGGCTGTGCAAAAGCACCTGCGCCAGTGCCCACAAGTAAAAAGCTTTCGCTTGGGTGTTTACGGGGAGGGAGAAAGCGGCGTCACAGTGGCGGAATTAAAATAGGAGCTTCTCCTTTTTGCGGCAAAAGGCCCGTCCCACAGATTCTGTTTCCGTGGGACGGGCCTTGGTCTATGCACGTACGACAAAGGAAAACCTTATTTTGCGCAGGCCTTTTTGTTCTTTTTATAAAGAATATTCAGGCCTTCCAGCAGTAAGTTTTCTTCATAATGGATTTTCCGCTTGCAGTAGGGCAAAACAGTGCCCATAAGCCCCCCTGTAGCCACTACGGTGACAGGCTGCCCCAGTTCTTCCTCTACCCGTTCCGAGAGCCCGTCTAACATGGCGGCGTTACTGTAAATGGCTCCGGCCTGCATACAGTCTATAGTGTTGGACCCAATGACCTTGGCGGGCGGGCCCAAATGGATAAAAGGTAGCTGAGCGGCGCGGGAGCTGAGAGCGTCTACAGAAAGGCGCAGGCCGGGAATGATCATTCCCCCCAAATAGCTGCCGGTTTCGTCCAAAACAGAAAGGGTGGTTGCGGTTCCCATGTCAAAAATGGCAAGAGGAGGCCGGTATTTTGCCAGAGCCGCCACCGCGTCCACCACCAGGTCGGCGCCCAACTGCCCGGGGTTATCCATCAGGATCTTCAGCCCGGTTTTTAACCCGGAAGCCACTATGAGAAACTGTTTCCCGGTAAGCCGTTCCATGGCTGCCGCGAACACCGTGCGAAGCTCAGGCACTACGCTGGACAAAATGCCCCCTTCTATGTGAGAAGGGTTCACGCCCTGGATCTCCAACAGCCCACCGATCAAAAGGCGGTACTCGTCTGCGGTCTTTAACCGGTCGGTGCGGATGCGCAGGGTAAAAAGCAGAGTGTCTTCTTCCAAACAGCCAAATACGGTGTTGGTGTTTCCAATGTCAATGGCAAGGATCATGCAGGTTTTTCTCCTCCTTGGAATTTGGTTTTTCCTTTAAAGGCCCGGTCTAACGCCAGGCACACGGCAGCGGTGAGTACCGCACCGGCAATGGCCTCGGGAATGCCGTTGGCCAAGATAATGGAAAGGATCCCTCCCATGACCATGTCGTGGGAAATGCCCTTAGCGGCCGCGAAAGCCCCGGAAAGGGTGGTGCCGATGAGCCCCATCACCAATATGGTGTTTGCTATGGCGCCTGCGGCTCCGGCAACGGCATATTGAATGGTTTTGGCCCAAACCGCTTTCCCAAGCAGCTTTTCCAGGCCTCGGCAGATAAACCAGGGGAGCACGCCTACCAAGATGCGGGGAACAAAGCAGATCACCACTGCCCAAGGGGTGCCGTGGGAAGAGCCCGGCAGCGGGACAGCCGGGGAAAAGGCAAAACTGAGCAAGCTGGGGGTATAGGAATTTACAATAAAACTGCAAACCCCGAATACCGCGCCTAAGTAGGCGCCTATTTTCGGTCCCAATAAAACAGAACCGATGATCACTGGCACATGCAAAATGGTGGCCTTGATCACCGGCAAATTGATCAGCCCGAGGGGAGTAAAGGCCATCAGAAAGATAATGGCGGTAAACAACGCTGTTAAAACCAGGTTTCGGGCGGAAAGTGCTTGATTTTTCATATTCAGTTACCTCCTGCTGCTGTTCTTTTCTAAAAAAAGATACAGCGCGTAATTGTGTAGGGCCTTGCCGCGGTTTTCTTTGCCTGCTCCTGTCTGAAAACAGTACAGGGCTGGCCCGAAAACTGTATGCGGACTGGCGTAAGTATTATACGAGCATCTGAAAGAAATTGCAATATATTTTTCAGGTTCCCTCAAAAATATAGGCCGAAAATGGGCCTTCCAAAACGTTTTGAAGTTTTGACTTCTGCGAAAGGATTTGGTATACTTTAAAAAAAGGAAAGTTCCGGCATCTCGTCGGTTTTCTTCTTACCGGGGAGAAACGGCGGTGTGAAAAATCATAAAGAAAGGAACGATACCGGGCGCAAAAGGCTGCTTTCCCTGGCTTTTTGTGCGGATTTTGTATCGCGTGAAATGGTATGAAAGAGAAGAAAACCGTTGTGCTTTGTGTGACAGGCGGAATAGCCTGCTACAAATCTGCCATGTTGGCTTCCGGTTTGGTAAAGGCAGGCTACGACGTGGAAGTAGTCATGACCAAAAACGCTACGGAATTTATCGGTCCCCATACCTTCGATTCCCTGATCCACCGCCATGCTATGGTAGATACTTTCGACCGGAATTTTCCCAGCCAGGTAGAACATGTGGCATTAGCCGATAAAGCAGATCTTTTGGTGGTGGCCCCCGCTACGGCCAATGTGCTGGCAAAGGCTGCCCATGGTATTGCCGACGATATGGTAACTACGACGATCCTGGCCTGTAATTGCCCCAAGATCGCGGCACCTGCCATGAATACGAAAATGTATGAAAATCCGGTGACCCAAGATAATTTGGCGTTGCTGCGCCGCTATGGCTGGCAGGTCATAGAGCCGGCCAGTGGCCGTCTGGCCTGTGGCGCGGTGGGCCTTGGCAAAATGCCGGAGCCGGAAGAGATTTTAGAAGTCATCAACCATACCGTAGGGTATGAAAAGGACCTTTCCGGGCTCCGTGTTCTGGTTACTGCCGGCCCTACCAGGGAGGCGCTGGATCCGGTGCGTTTTTTAACCAACCATTCCACCGGGAAAATGGGGTATGAAATTGCCAGGGCCGCTTCTGCCCGGGGGGCTCAAGTCACCCTGGTATCCGGTCCGGTAGAGTTGAAGCCTCCGGCCTTTGTAGAAACCGTGCCGGTAGAAAGCGCCCAGGAGATGTTCGAAGCGGTCGCCGGCAGGGCAAAAGAGCAGGATATTATTGTAAAGGCCGCCGCCGTGGCAGATTACCGGCCGACGGTATGCCGGGAAGAAAAGCTGAAAAAGGGCCAGGACGAACTCAGTCTTTCTTTAGTCCGGACAAAGGATATTCTGTCTTGGCTGGGGGAACAAAAACAGCCCGGCCAGTTTTTGTGCGGCTTCAGCATGGAAACAGAAAATCTGTTGGAAAACAGCAGGCAAAAGCTTTTTAAGAAAAACGCGGATATGATTGCTGCCAACAGTCTTCGTCAGGCCGGAGCGGGTTTTGGCGGTTCCACCAATGTGCTGACATTGATCACGGCCGAAGAAGAGGAAGCGCTGCCGCTGCTTTCCAAAAAAGAAGCAGCTCACCGGCTGCTTTCCGCCATTCTGCGGCAGAGGAAAAAAGCTGCCTCTAACGGAAGCGCTTTCTAACAGAATTTGAGCATATTTTCTAAAACTGCCAAAGGGCCTTCCGCCGAAAAAATGTGGAACGCAGAAACTTCCGGATTTTTCAGATTTTTTCTTTTCCTTTGGCGGTTTCTGTATTATAATAAAAAATAGTAACGGGTCTTACTGCCCGGTAAAGATTGGGAGAATAACGTATATGGAACGTAAAGTGGGCACAGTATCCAGGGGCATTCGCTGTCCTATTATCCGGCAGGGAGATAATCTTGCCGAAATCGTCGTCAATAGTGTGCTTGAGGCGGCCGAGTCAGAACATTTTTCCCTGCGGGACAGAGATGTGGTTTCGGTGACGGAATCCATTGTAGCCAGGTCTCAGGGAAATTACGCCTCCGTTTCCGCCATTGCGGAAGATGTTCGGGAAAAATTCGGCGGTGAGACTATCGGCGTTATTTTCCCTATCCTTTCCCGGAACCGGTTTGCCATTTGCCTGCGGGGGATCGCTATGGGCGCAAAAAAGATTGTGCTCATGCTCAGCTATCCCAGCGATGAGGTGGGAAACGCCCTGGTTTCTTTAGATCAGCTGGATGAAGCCGGCGTGGACCCCTACCAGGATGTGCTTACCTTAGAGCGCTACAGGGAATTGTTCGGGGAAAACAAGCATCCCTTTACCGGCGTGGATTATGTCCAGTATTATGGAGACCTGATTCGAGAATCCGGGGCAGAGGTCGAAATACTGCTGGCCAACAATCCCCGGGCAATTTTAAATTATACGAAAAATGTCCTCACCTGCGATATTCATACCCGGGCTCGTACGAAACGGCTGCTGAAGGCTGCCGGAGCTCAGCGGGTATACGGGTTAGATGATATCCTCAGCGCTCCGGTACAGGGCAGTGGCTGCAATGAAAAATATGGACTTCTGGGTTCCAATAAATCTACAGAAGACACCGTGAAGCTGTTTCCAAGAGACTGCCAGGGCCTTGTGGAGGAAATTCAGGAAAAGCTGCTCCAGCGCACAGGCAAGCATGTGGAAGTGATGGTATATGGCGACGGCGCCTTTAAGGACCCGGTAGGGAAAATATGGGAGCTGGCAGACCCTTGTGTGTCTGTGGCCAATACTGCCGGACTGGAGGGCACACCCAACGAAGTGAAATTAAAATATTTGGCAGATAACGATTTTAAAGATCTTTCCGGGGAAAGCCTGAAGGAAGCTATTGCCGGCAGGATCAAAGAAAAGAAAGAAGATTTGGTAGGGGATATGGCGTCTCAAGGCACCACGCCCCGGCAGCTTACCGATTTAATCGGTTCCCTCAGCGACCTGACCAGCGGCTCCGGCGACAAAGGAACACCGGTAATATTGATCCAGGGTTATTTTGATAACTTCGCCATGTGAATTTATAGGGGGGTCCTTTAGAAAGGATTTCCCTGTTTCACTTTAAAATGCATACCTCTGGAGTTTAGCCCACGGCAGAAAATATTTTGAAATGGAGTGGAAGTATGAAACAGGACATGATCGTTATTTTAGATTTGGGCAGTACAGAAAATACCACCCTGGCCCGCAAAATTCGAGAGCTGGGCGTGTATAGCGAAATTTACCCCCATGATATTTCGGCAGAAGAATTGGCCGCGCTGCCCAATGTAAAGGGAGTCATTTTAAACGGCGGCGAAAATCGTGTGGTAGACGGTACCCCGGTAGAGGTAACAGACTGCCTTTATCAGTGCGGCCTGCCCCTGTTGGCGATAGACCATCCCACTGCCAAATGCCAGAAGACTTTAAGTGCCCTGCCGGATGAAGCCACCCTGCGCTCGTTCCTATTCGAGGATTGTAAGGCTCAGGCCAACTGGAATATGAAGAACTTCATTTCCGACCAGGTGGAGCTGCTCAGAAAACAGATCGGCGGGAAAAAGGTGCTGCTGGCCCTTTCCGGCGGTGTAGATTCCTCCGTGGTGGCCGCCCTGCTGCTCAAGGCGGTAGGTGATCGGCTGGTGTGCGTCCATGTAAACCATGGGCTCATGCGGAAAGATGAATCGGAAAGCGTGCTCCGGGTGTTTCGGGACGAGCTAAAAGCGAACCTGGTCTATGTGGATGCCACCGAACGCTTTTTGGGCAAGCTTGAAAATGTGGCCGATCCCGAACAAAAACGGAAGATCATTGGCAGCGAGTTTATACGAGTGTTTGAGGAAGAAGCCAGGAAGCTTTCCGGCATCGATTTCCTTGGCCAGGGTACCATTTACCCCGATATCATCGAAAGCGGCACAAAGACCGCAAAAATGGTAAAATCCCACCACAATGTGGGCGGCCTGCCGGAAGACCTGCAATTTGAATTGGTGGAACCTTTAAAGCAGCTGTTTAAGGATGAGGTGCGGGCCTGCGGGTTGGAGCTGGGTCTGCCTCACAGCATGGTGTTTCGTCAGCCCTTCCCGGGCCCGGGCCTTGGGGTGCGCTGCCTGGGAGCCATCACCAGAGAACGGCTGGAGGCCGTGAGAGAATCCGATGCCATTCTGCGGGAAGAATTCGAAAAGGCCGGGCTCAATCAAAAAGTCTGGCAGTATTTTACCATTGTGCCGGATTTCAAATCGGTAGGGGTAAAAAACAATGCCCGCTGTTTTGAATATCCGGTGATCATCCGCGCCGTAAATACCGTTGACGCTATGACCGCCTCGGTTGAAGAATTGGATTGGCCTATTTTAAAGGGCATTACTGCCCGCATCCTGCGTGAGGTGCCCAATGTAAACCGCGTGTGTTACGATATCTCTCCCAAACCTACGGCGACAATAGAGTGGGAATGAGTTGAGAGGTCGAAGAAACCCAGCATTTATGCGGGTTTGCGGCACTTCAAGAAGTCTTTTGATAACAAATTGATAACAGTTGTATAAGAGCCATTATTCTTGTAATCCAGTGGTTTACGGGTTGCAGAATGATTTAGAGTTGGTCTTGTATGACGAAATAAATCCATATTAGAAAGCCCTTAGCTGTGGGTAATCACTCATAGCTAAGGGCTTTTTGCTGTCTTTATTCAGCTTTAAGTGTGAAACTGATTAATCATCGTTTGCAGTGTTTCCACAAACTTTCCAATGTGATATCCGTCACATACGGCGTGATGTACTTGGATTGAAATGGGAAGTAACCTCTTTCCGCTATCATCAAAATATTTCCCTAAAGTGAAAATCGGAAGAAGGTATTTCCCATCGCCGAAAATGTTAAGGTTAAAAGAGGTGAATGTAAACCAAGGAACCATTGAAATATCAAAAGAATTTGGTGGTATGTTGGTTTTTGGAGCATATCGTTCAGATAATGAAAACTTTTCCACATCTGTTTCGTATGCGCTTAAAAATTCATTGTAGTCTTCATGAAATTCAGTCCATATTGTAGAGAAATTTTTCTTTTCTTTATTGAAAATGGTATAAGAGGGGTGCATTTCATCGTATATGCCAACTCCTTTGTCAGTAAGAGCAGTACGAAATTCTGGCATTTGGTTTACCGCTTTGGTTAGCAGCCAAATCATCGTGGGATAAAGCCGCATGTTTTTTAAATTGGTTATATCAAGATTGACTGTCGTGGAATAGGTGCAGACAACTTCGTTGATGAAATGTTCGTAGAATTCTTTGCGCTCCCAAGTTTGATAATCTATTAAATGAAATGACATAGTATCCTCCTAATTGATATTTAGTCATTCAAATGGTCTTTGAATGACTCGACTAATGCGTCACTAAGTTCCTGTGATGGTACTTTCGCCCATCTTTGTGTGGTATCGAACTTCGGATAGTGGTAACGCCAGTTATCGTATTCTTCCTTGCTGATTTCTTCGGAAGATAACTTGTCCACCTGTTCTTTCCAAGCATAGAACATTTTCAGTAGCTCGTGGGCGTCCTTACCTTTGTCCTTGCTGACTTTTAAGCAGACTTCTCCGTCTGCAAGCTGACGGACGTAGACTCGGACACGGGCTGCAAGGAATTTGAGAT
>CANSKS010000005.1 GCA_947647615.1 uncultured Neglectibacter sp. | reverse complement strand
TTCCAAGTTTCAAGAGAAATCCCCCATAAGAAACAGTTTTTGCACTGTCTCTTATGGGGGATTCTAAATGATGCCGCAGTTTTTTGCCTTTTAGAGGCAAAGAGAACATCAAACCTTTTTGTTGTCGGAATACTCCACTCGTCCGCTCCAAAGAAGCGTTCTTTCGTCGACGGGCATTCTCTGCTCTACAGGGAGAATAGGATCAAAAGCCATATGGGGCTCTGTCTGATACCAGTATGCCGTAGAAGAATAATCGTCGCTCCGGTTGTTGTTGTGCCCATGCTCAATGGTAACCCGGATTTCTTCCTCAAAGGTGATCGGATCCCTGACATGGTAGCGGTAGTAGGTGGTTTTCCCCTTCCAGTTCTCATCGGTTCCCAGAATCAAGCCATGGTAAGGTGCGTTGTATTCCTGCTTGGGGCACCAGGCCATGTTGACGTAGTCCTCTGTTCCAGTACCGTGAAGGTTGGGAGGCCACTTCTCTCCATCTACAAAGATCATATCGTCGCCTTCACCTGGCCAATCCCACAGAGTGGAGGTACACAGGTTGTGAATGTTCAGGTTACAGCCAACATAGTGGCCTCTTCCTTTGGCTTCCAGAATCGTGTAGTTGCCGTCACCTGAGGTGTTTTTGCCTCCAAAGCACCAATCGTTATGGGTCTCGCAGGATTTCTCATCGATCCCCTCTGTCTGGCATTCTCTATTCCATTTTTCATGGAAGAGAATCATATACTCCTTGATAGACTAGTGCTGCTCATAGTCGATATAGAAATACAGCATCAGAGTACTCTGGCACTCGTTCGTGATAGTAAGCTTCGCCCCATTGGAAAAGGGCATAACAAACCAACAGTTCAGAGAACGGCCATCCTGTGGGCTCATCTGTAGGGGCTCACTGACAAAATTGCGGGAAACGCCGTGGCCCATGCCAAAGAAATCCCCCAAAGGAGCTTGAACGCTCGGAGCCTCTTCCCCATCCCAATAGAATTGCAAATAGATTTTGCGCAGGTTAAACTCCTCCTGCTCATCCTTCACTCCGTCGTTGCCATAGGTCATCCAGATATGGGTGATATACCCGGCGCCCTCCAGCTCTGCAAAGGTTCTGGTCTCCCCGGGCTTGATGTAAATTCTGTCATCGTTTCCTCCGCTTCTGTCATAGGAAGAGACTCTTTTTCGTTTATTATCCCGCATCATAGCAAGGGATGACAAATCGGCCGGATATCTGTTCATAACACCACATCCTTTTTCTTTTCATTGTAATACTTTTTAAGGGTAAAAATCCAGAGTTATTTTCTCCTTCTATCCTTATTTTCCGTAATGAAAGCCTTCGTCGATCATAGCAAGATAATTGTTGATGGGAATATAGTTGGCAACAGAGTTACCGCTTCCCAAAGCATACCGGCCGTTCTGCATACAGACATCCAAGGTGTCCCGCACATAACGGCGCAGCTCCTTTTCTTCCATACGGCAAAGATTATCGATATCGATACCACCCAAAACCGCGATTTTATCGCCATACTTTTTCTTGAATTCGGTGACGGGAACAATGACCTCCTCAAAGGAGTGTTTTCCATCGATCTTTACGTCGTCGATCAGATCCGGCATAATCTCTTCCAGGTTTCCACAGGAATACAGCAGGGAAAAATAATCGTTCTGGTGTGTGATCTCTGCCTTAAAATTGAAAATATACAAAGTCCTGGGGATCGTAGCCCTCGCCGTAAGAACCGAGGATCAAGATCAGGACGATGATCACAAAGTAAACCCCGTACCGCAGGGCTACGGTGCCATTGAGCTTTTGCCACAGCTTTTTCTCGGTGATCAGCCAGTCCAGCACGATCAGCGCCGCAGACAGGACCAGCACCATTAACAAAGCGAGGGCGGACAGCCCAAAGGCGCCTCGGTCCACGTGAAGGCCTGTCCAGGGAATGGAGAGGACCGAACGGAAGATGAGGGCTGCATCGGAAAGGGAATTGGCCCTAAAAAGCACCCAGGCCGTGCAGACCAGGCAGAAGGTAAAACATACCCGGAAGGCCCGCAGCCACTTGGCGTCCTCGCGGATATGGGTCAGGTTAAACCACTTTTTACGCAGGGGGTCCAGCAGCTTGGAGATCACCTGGTACAGGCCGTTTAAGAGCCCCCAAGCCACAAAGGTCAGGGCCGCGCCGTGCCACAGGCCGCTTACGGTGAATACGATGAGAATATTGAGATAATGCCGGCCCTTGGAGCACCGGCTGCCGCCCAGGGGGAAGTACAGGTAATCCCGGAACCAGGAGGACAAAGAAATGTGCCACCGCCGCCAGAAATCCCGGATTGAAACCGCCAGATAGGGGCAGCGGAAATTTTCCATCAGGTCAAAGCCCAACATTTTGGCGGAGCCCCGGGCAATATCGGAATAGGCGGAAAAATCGCAGTAGATCTGTATGGCGAAGGCCCCGGTGGCAAGGATCCATTCCACGCCGGTCCGGCCCTGGGGAGCGTTGTAGATCGAATTGACTGCCACGGCCAAATTGTCTGCCAGCACCATTTTCTTAAAAAGCCCCCACAAAACGGGGAACATGCCGTCCCGAAGGTTCTCGGCATGGAAGGGGTGGTATTCCTTCAGCTGGTGCAGAATGTTTCCGGAACGTTCGATGGGCCCTGCCACCAGCTGAGGGAAAAAAGAGACGAACAGCGCGTAGTCGGTAAAGCTTTTTTCAGCGGCGACGTCCTTCCGGTACACGTCTACGGTGTAGCCCAGGGCCTGGAAAGTGTAAAAGGAAATTCCCACCGGCAGCAGCACGTCCAGCAAAGGCGCGCTGAAGCTCAGCCCCAACAGGGCAGAGCCCCGGGAAATGAGGCTCGACAGGAAATTAAAATACTTGAAGAAAAAGAGAATGAGAAGGTTTGCCGCGAAGCTGATGGCCAGCCAAAGCTTTTTCTTTCCCCAGAAGGAGCGCTCCACCAGCAGGCCGCACAGGTAAGTGATCCCGGTAGAAAACAGCATAAGAAGGGCGTATTTCGGGTTCCAGCACATGTAGAAAAAGTAGCTGCTCAGCAGCAGCTGATAGTTGCGGAACCTGCCCGGCAGCAAATAATAGACCAGAATGTTTACGGCGAGAAACACAAGGTAGCTGAGAGAGTTAAAATTCAAAGGGGAACCTCCTTGCCCCGCGACACGCGGTCACGGCCGATCCCGAAAAGTCTTAATTGGCGGCTTTTTCTTCGGAGCGCATGCGGACGGGCTTGCCATCCCATTCTGCCTTTCGCTCGGAAAAATACCGGACCCGCTCCTGCCACAGGGCGGGGTCCTTTACCTCGGAGGCGCCAAATTCCAAGGCTTCGATCTTATCGCCCAAATACCGGGAAAATTTTTCCGATCCTCGGTAATTGAAATGCAGGGTATCAAAAAAGTCGGTGGAAAGGTCGAGCCCCAGGGAGTCAAAGTCCTTGTCGAAGTTCCAGAATTCCGCGCCCAGCCCCGTGATTTCCCGCTCCATTCTCTGCTGCAACTCCTCGCTGGGCTGATTAATGTTGGCAGTCAGAAAAAAGATGGGTACAATATCCTGCTCTTTGCAAAAATCGATCATTCGGGAGATGTAATTGAGATTTTCCGCATAGACCTCCTCGGTGATCCTGTACCCCCGGTCCTTGGGCCCTTCTGCGGGCGAGGCCTGGTCTAAAAAGGTGTAGCCAGCCAAGGGGTCGGGCTCGTATCCCCCAAAGCCTTTCCGCCAGTCTTCCAGGGTCAGACTGTCCCAGCGGTCGTGGTAGGCGTACAGGGGAAACAGCAGACCGGGCCAGTCCTCTCGGGACGCTTCCTGAAAGGTGGGAATCAGCCGGTTCAGGCTCCAGGGCATGTAGGTGAGGTTCACCTTTAGGGAATCGTCTCCCCGGCCCAGCAGCAGGCAGGTGGCTTCGATCAGCACCGCCTTAGGGGACTGAGTCTTGCAGGCTTCCAGCAGATACCGGTAGGTGATGGGAAGCCGCTGGCTGGGCCCGGCCATGACAAAGGAAGTAAGGCCGGTCTCCTCGTAGATGACGGAGGGGACCACGTCGCAATAGGCCAGCGAGGACCCAAAAACCAAAAGGTCCAGGCTGTCCTCCGGCTCTTGCAGGTACATGTTCCACACTGAGCCGTAATCGCAGCGCTTGGGCATCAGCACCGGCACGGAGACAGCGTGGAAAAGGGCCAGCGCCAGAAAAAGGCAGAGCAGGCCCGCAAGCTCCTTTTTCAGGTTCATCGATGTCCTTTGGCGGGGGGAATTTTCGGTATTCAGCTGTTTCTCGGGCCGAAAAGGTTGTTTCATCATAAGAGTAAGATTCCTGTAGAGCCCGGCGCTTTCGGCCGGGCTTTGTGTTTTACCGGTTCAAGTCCTGCCTATCCCAGTTTTCCTCGGGGATCACCAGATTCATAGCGAATGGCTTCAGAAGCTGCTTGTGCTTCTCACAGCTGAAATAGCATTTTTCCGCTTTTCGTTCCGGTTTAATTCATCGGTGGTCAACGCCACGATCAGATAGCCTCCTGCCCCTTGGCGTGGCGCAGGCAGCTTTCCGCTTCAAAGCTGAGAATGGCTTGTTCCAGTTGAAAGGAAAGGATCCCGTCAAACAGAGCGTCTTGTATCTGCATAAAACGGAACCCTCCTTTCAACGGTTTCTGTCCAGAGAAGTGTAGGTTTTGGGACAAGTGTTTTTCCCGAAATCCTGCTTAACTTTTCCAGAATATGGTCGAAATATTGTACATAGTCGGGGAAAAAGCGTTAAAAAACCAATGTCCGATAAATCACAGATTTTCGGACATTGGCTTTTTTATTTGCTTTTCGGCGTTTTCTTTCCGTTTTGCAGCATCGTGAAAAGTAGATTTTGGCAGGCCGCAAGCGCTGGCCGCGGCCCGCAGGCTGATCTCTCTCGCCTGCCATGCCCGGCATAATTCCGAGAATTTCTCCGGCAGCTTCTGCTCCGGCCGGCCGAAATGGACGCCCCGTGCCTTGGCGGCGGCAATGCCCTCTGCCTGCCGCTGATGAATGCTTTCCCGCTCACTTTCGGCCACAAAAGAGAGGATTTGCAGCACCAAATCCGCAATGAAGGTACCCATCAAATCTTTTGCCGTGCGGGTGTCCAGTAAAGGCATGTCAATTACGCAGATATCCACGCTCTTCTCCTTGGTAAGGATGCGCCACTGCTCCTGGACCTCTTTATAATCCCGTCCCAAGCGGTCTATGCTCTTTATGTACAGCAAATCTCCGGGACGCAGTTTTTTTACCAGTCTTTTATATTGGGGGCGTTGGAAATCTTTTCCGGATTGCTTGTCCATAAATATGTTGGAAAGTGGAACTTCTTCTTTTTCCATCGCGATGTACTGCCTGTCTTCGTTCTGCTCCGTACTGGAAACGCGAATGTAACCGTATATTTTCATAGTGATCTACTCCTTCCCGTGGTAATAACATTTTACAGCAAGAACACGAGGTGACGAACCCTCAAAAAAACGCCGTGCGTTTGAATTGCGCCCCATGTACTGGGGCAGCGGGTCGCCCAAGAATTGCTCGAACGAATTAAGAACCCCGAAAGGCCCTTGGAACTGGTACCATCTACCCGAAATCAAATTCCGGGAGAGCACGGAATTTTAGCCGGTACCTCCTCATAGGAAGCATAAAAAATCCCCCTCGCGAAACAGCTTTACTGTCTCTTACGAGGGGAATTTTTAAAATATCACAATTTGCTTTCTGTCTCTCCGGCGGTTTTCATGGGCCTTTACCGGTACACGCCTTTGGTTCGAACTACATCCAGGGCTTTCAAGTAGTTATCTGTTTTCGCGCCATACTGCACAGAATTGGTGGAACCAAAAATAAACCCGCCACCCGGCATAAGCCGTTCCAAATTTCTTTCTGCTTCTTCTCCGGCCTCTTCCATGGTTTTGGTAATCAAAGTCTCACACTGGATTCCTGTCCACAGAGTCAGATCTTTTCCGTAGAGTTCCTTTACTTTTCCCGTATCCATACCAGCAGATTCCTGAATAGATTGGTAGCCCCGGTACCCAGCCTTTACAAAATCGTCCATGATCTCCCAAATATTGCCGCAGCAATGATAAAAGGGAATCATCCCTTGCCAGACGCTTTCTTGATTAACCCGTTTCATCATGGGCATAAACAGTTCCCGGATAGAATTCGGACGTATGATGCATCCTGAATTCATACCGTAATCGTGGCCCTGCATGGAGATCATCACATTGTGCTCCCTGCAGTGCTCCAGCAGCTTCTTGTTGTAAGCAAAGCAGGCGTCATAAAGCCTGGTAATTTCTTCAGGACACAGGAGGGAAAGGGTTAAGTGATGGTTGTAATCCCCGCCGAAAGCACTGCAGAGGTAGTAATAGATGTCTAGATCCCGGAACAAGACAGCCTTCTCTTTTCCAAACCTGTCCCCAATGAAATCCACCAGTTCAAACCGGCTCTCGTCGAATTCCTCAACCGCTTTCAAGCGGCTATTGATATCTTCCTGAGAGAGCTCATATTTTCCCTCCGGCGGCTCCTTGGGCATCCACATAATGGAATCGTTACTGGAAGCGTATTTGTAGCAATTCCCTTTTTTATCTTCCCATACTCCCTCCGAGACCAGCTTCGGAGGATCCTCTGTCCAATGGTTTTTTGGCGGCACAAGCTCTACCGTAATGATATCGTAATCCAGCTTTTCCACCAACTCCACGCAATCGTTTTTCAAGCTCTCCACCACCTCATCCCGCCGGTTGTCCCACAGAGCGAGAGTGGTATCTTTCCTGTTTCTCCAATAAGTGTGATGTCCTATGATCTTACTCACATGGTCGTGGTCTATCCCCCACTCTCCCACCGGCACCCGGTCTGGCTCTTGGTGATTGATGGTACAGGCCACTCGTTCTTTACTGTTCATTGCTGTCTCCTTTTTTAAGCAAGCCTTCTCAGCCCAGCAGATGCTTTTTGAGCCACGGAACTGCTTGGACGCCGTTCCAGCGGTGGGGCCCCACAAACACATCGTGATATACATTTTCTTTCGCATCGGTAATAGCTGCGGCCTTTCTCAATTTCTCCACCTGGGGATATACATTCGCCAGGCCATCCGGACCGTTGAGATCATCCAGTGTACCGGTCTCAATCAGCACCGGCCGGGGGAGGATCAGCGCTCCGATATCCCCCATATCCGCCAGTTCGTAAAGCCCCCGGACATAGTTGCAGGAACAACACATGTTCAACAGGATCGACTGTTTATAGCCGTAAAAATACCCGCTGATGACACTGCATTTAATCCTGTCATCCAAAGCCGAAAGCCACAACGACTGGAGCCCGCCGCCGGAAAGACCAGCACAGCCAATACGCTCCACGTCCACATCTTCTCTGGTTTGTATATAATCCACCAAGCGCATCAGGTCCCAAATCCACATACCGGTGACCGACTGCCCCAAGGTCATCGCCATATCGTTGAGATATTCACAGGATTGGCTCAAGAGACTGGAATCTGCCTGGTAATACTTCTCTCTTCTTTCCCAAAATCCTCTGGCGTCGGGGCAAAAAACCAGAAAGCCCTCCTTGACAAGCTGCACGCCGTAGGCGTAATTGTGTTGCTCAATGGTGGCAGCCAGGCTGGGATTGCCGAAAGTCTCTCCCACTACGGCGGATTTTCCATGGCTCTCATGACCGTGAGGTGCTACGATCGCCGGCCTTTTCTCCCCCTCCCGGTAATCTCCAGGGATCAGCACGTAAAAGGGCATGCAGATGCCAGGTTCGGTTTCTATGAGGTATTTGTCCCGACGGTAACCCTCCATTTCTTTGCTTTCCAGCCTTTGAGGGTTCGGCTCGCAGGAAATCATCGTGTTCATGCCCGCGACCTCCCAGAGGGCCTTTCTGAGTTCCTTCTTCCAGGCAGAAAATTCCTCCGCCGTTTCTGCTTTCAGTTCTAACCTACGGCCTACCCGGTCGAACCGGTCTGCGAAATATTGTTCGGCAGTGTAAAATTTTTCAATGTAAGCCATAATTTTTCTCCTCTCTCTTTTCTTAGCCTTCTCAGTAGTCTTTCTTGGGTTCCGGCATTCCGGAGTCCTGGAATCCGCTATGCTGATTGACGAGATGACTGTCGAACTGATCGCGGACGGCTGCCATGTTCCTCCGGAACTGCTGAATATGGTTTATAAAAGCAAAGGGGCAGATAAGATCGCTCTGGTTACAGATTCCATGAGAGCCGCGGGTACAGACGAAAAAGAATGCCTCCTGGGCAGCTTAAAAAATGGTCAGAAAGCACTGATCGAAGACGGCGTAGCCAAACTTCCGGACCGCTCCGCATTTGCGGGAAGCATCGCTACCATGGACCGGTTGGTGCGAACCGCTCTGGCCGCAGGCATCCCCCTGTGCGACTCGATCAAGATGGTCACCTCCACCCCGGCAAAGCTTTTAGGCCTCAAAAGCAAAGGGGTGCTGTTCCCAGGCAACGACGCAGATCTGGTTTTGTTTGACCGGGACATCACCGTCAGCGATGTTTGGGTTGGCGGAGAACGGCTCTGGCACAAGGCATAATTCTATGGAGGGAGAAAAAACAATGACAGAACAAGTTCGATTTTATAAATCTTTACAGGTGAAAAAATATGAAACGCGGCAGATCATGGGAGAAAAGGCCGCCGGTGATGTGGCCGGTGCTATCGTATCCCTCCTGAAGGAACGCGAGGAAATTTCCATGATTTTCGCATCCGCGCCTTCCCAAAACGAGTTCCTGCACAGCTTGTTGACTCATAAGGAGATTGATTTTTCCCGGATCAACGCCTTTCACATGGATGAATATGTAGGCCTGGATTCCGAAGCCCCTCAGGGCTTTGGAAATTTTCTTAGAAACGCTATCTTCTCAAGGGCTCCCTTTAAATCCATACAATATATCAACGGGCAGGCGGAAAATCCAGAAGAGGAATGCCTTCGTTACGCCGCGCTTATTTCGGCCGTCCATATTGATATTGTCTGCATGGGAATTGGAGAAAATGCTCACATCGCGTTCAACGATCCAGGAGAAGCCGATTTTGAAGATCCGAAGGCGGTCAAACTGGTACGTCTTGATGAAGCCTGCCGCAACCAGCAGGTTCATGACGGATGTTTTGCCTCCCTGGAGCAGGTTCCCACCACTGCCATCACCCTAACGGTGCCAACCCTGACCAAGGGGGAATACCTTTTCTGTATGGTACCGGCAAAATCTAAAGCAGTGGCTGTGAAAAACAGCCTGGAAAAGGAAATCAGCGAGACCTATCCTGCCTCCATCCTGAGAAAAGTTCCGGGTTCCGTCCTGTACTTGGACCGGGAAAGCAGTTCCCTGCTGGACTGGCCGGAAAGCTGAGGTATTCATTTATGTTTCGACTGTCACTGATTACAGATGAAGTTTCCCAGGATCTGGGAGAAGCTGTTGAACTGGCAAAGCGATACGGCCTGGAAGCCGTAGAAATCCGCTCTGTTCAGGAAAAGGGCCCCTTTGAATTTACCCGGGAAGATGTTGCTTCCATCAAATCCATTACCAGAAGCGCCGGGCTGTCTGTATGCTGTATCTCCTCGCCTTTCTTCAAATGCCAGCTGGACGACCCGGAGGAAATCACTGCTCAGCTTAAAAGCTTGAAACGCTGTGTGGAATATGCCCAAGAGTTGGAGTGCGGGTTAATCCGCGGCTTCACGTTCTGGGACAGGGGAAATTTCGAAGAGAAAATCGACGAGATCTCTTCCAGGTTTGAGGAGCCCATTCGTTTGCTGGAAGGAACCGGAGTTACCCTGGCTCTGGAATTTGATCCCACCACTTATGCCACAAACGGCAAGAAGGTTGCCCGTATAACAGAGTGCATCCATTCCCCCCTTGTCAAAATTCTCTGGGATCCCGGCAATGATATTTACGACCCGGAAGGAGAAATTCCTTATCCGGACGGTTACTATGCGGTAAAAAACAACATTGTCCACATTCATTTGAAGGATGCCATCCGGCGCAAAAACACTGCCGACGGCGCTCCTATGTGCCGCGGCCAGGTGGATTACAAAGGGCAATTCCGGCAGCTTCTAGCGGATGGATACCAGGGTTACCTTTCTTTGGAAACCCATTACAGGAAGAAGTCCGTTCTTTCGGATGAACTTCTTCAAATGCCAAAGGGCTCTGCGTTCTCCGCCTTTGGCTATGAAAGCAGTGAAGAATGTCTAAAAAACATCCAGGAGCTCCTCTGTACTATCTAACATCATTTTATCGCCCAAATGGAAAGAGATAACGGAAAGGAAAAATTCGATGAAAAAGTTAAATGTTGCCATACTGGGGCAGGGCCGCAGCGGCAGGGATATCCACGGCGCATATTTGCTGACTGACACAGAAAAATTCCAGATCAAATATGTGGTGGACCCCCTGGCACACCGGCGGGAGCGCGCCCAGAAAGAATACGGCTGCCAGGTTCTGGAATCCTACACAGAGCTGTTTGGCAAAACCGATATCGATTTTGTTGTGAACGCAACCCCAAGCCACCTGCATTACCCCATTGCCATGGACCTGATGAATCACGGCCTCCATGTGCTTGTGGAAAAGCCCTTCGCGAAAACGGTGGCCGAGGTAGACGCCCTGATAGAAGCGGCCGGGAAAAATGGGGTTATGCTGGCGGTTTTCCAGCAATCCAGGTTTGCCCCCTATTACCGTCAGGTAAGAAATGTCATTGACAGCGGCGTTCTGGGCCGACTGATTCAGGTTAGCATCCAATTTGACGGCTTTGGCAGAAGGTGGGATTGGCAGTGCTGCCAGTGCTTTAACGGCGGCAGCCTCTATAACACCGGTCCCCATCCTGTGGATCAAGCTCTGGATATTCTGGGAGATTGGGACAACATGCCCACTGTTTTTTCAAAACTGGACCGGGTAAACACCTTCGGCGACGCGGAGGACTACGCGAAGCTGATTTTAACCGCCCCCGGCAAACCCCTTGTGGATGTAGAAATCAGTTCCTGCAACGCTTACCCCTCTTTTACTTATAACATCAGCGGTTCCCAAGGAAGCCTTAAGGGCACGATGGGCCGGATAGATTGGAAATACTTTAAGCCGGAAGAAGCCCCGGAACAGAAGCTGATCAAAACGCCTTTGGAAAATTCAGAAAACCTACCCGCCTACTGTTCCGAAGCCTTAAAATGGTATGAGGAATCTTGGTCTGTAGAAGATATTGGAACTTTTACAGACGCTTCCGCAGGCCTTTACCAGACCATATATGACCATTTAACTCAGGGCGCCCCCTTGGTTGTCACGCCCTGTCAGGTCCACCAGCAGATTGCCGTGATGGAAGAAGCCCACAGGCAGAACCCCTTAAGCGTTTTCGCGTAAATTTCTCCAGCTGCGCTTCTCAAAACGTTTGTCTTTCAGCAGAAAGGATCTTTGTTATGTTAAAAATCGGAATTATAGGAACAGAAAACTCCCACGCTATGGCATTCAGCAAGATTATCAACCTTCCCGATCCTGTCACCGGAACTCTCGCTTATCCGGATGCAAGGGTGGTTGGGGTTTACGGGCCGGATTTGGATTCCGCCCATATGGTTGCCGAGAAAGCAAAGGTCGATTTTATCGCGGACTCCCCTTCCGATTTCTTCGGAAAGGTAGACGCCATGATCATCACCTGCCGGCGTGGTTCTGTCCACAGCCAATACACCCGTCCTTTTATTAAAGCGGGTATGCCTGTATTTCTCGATAAGCCTATCACTGCCGACTATGCCCAGGCGCAAGAGCTGATCGCCCTGGCCAAGGAGAAAAACAGTCTTCTCTGCGGGGGGTCGGGATGCAAGCTGGCCTACGATGTACTTACCCTGAAGGACCATGCGGACAGCTGCAAGGAAGCCGGAAAATTTATCTCCGGCGTGATCAATTTCCCGGCTTACCCGGACAGCGAATACGATGGCTTCTATTTCTACGCCTCTCATCTGACAGAGATGGAGCTCACCATATTCGGCTATGATCCTGTTTCTGTAATTGCCTCCGAGAAAAATAACATGGTTACTGCCATTCTCCGCTACCCCTCCTTTGATATCGCTTTACAGTACACCCCTCACGCTGCAGCCAACTCCTGTACCATCTATTCTCAGGAGAGAAACTACACCAGAGAAATTGATATCTCACGGATCTACAACCATGAAGTGGCTGAATTTATAAAGATGATTCAAACCGGGACGCCTCCCCAAAGCTATGAAGATCTCATCAAACCAGTAGCAGTTATCCAAGCGGTAATACGCTCCCTGGAAATCAAGGCAGAAGTGATTATCTAAGCCTTCTGCCTCCCGCTCCCTCCCTGAGGAAGACGGGATTAAGCTATTCCATATATGACGATTCGGAAAGGACTTTTATGAAAAATCCTTTCCGAATTCTGTTTTATTCCCTGCTCTCAAATATTGCTTTCACTCCATAAATTTTTTGGGCATGGTCAAGGCAGGCGCAAATATGAGCTATCGTTTTCGGCTTTTCCGAAGCAGCAAAACCGCCACACCGGCAAAACCGCAGGCGGCTGCCAAAGAGGCCGCCCGTGCGAGAACGGAAACAGCCGACCACATAGCGTAAATTACGGTTGCCGCAGCAACCGCCGTCATCAACCATCCCGTTAAAGTCCAAAGGGAAAACTTACCCCCGGTTTCCTTCTTTTTAGAGGGCAAGACCAGAGCCCACAGGCTTTGCAGCCCAACGGCTTCCCGGAAGGATGCGCCGTGACGGATTCCCGCGTCTTGCAGGAATCTTTCCCAGCTTTCACAAAAGTTCTGCCACCCCCGCTTGATGTCTTCCCAGCCTGCTTGGTCTGTAAAAAGTCCCCGCCCTGGAAGGTAGCGCAGCCAGGAACGGTATTTTTCTTTGTTTTGCTTTTCCTCAAAAAGCTCCACTGTATAGGCTATTGTCTCCAAAAAGGAACGCTGAGGGTCTTTCGTCAGGCGGTAACGACGGATGAGTTCTTCCCGCACCCGCAACACATCTTCCCGCCACAAATTCGGGCACAACTCCGGCGGGTAGGCCCGAGCCGCCAGTTGCAGGGCCCGGCCCGCTTCATAAAGGTAATTCATCGTTCGCTGCTCTGTAGCCTGCCGGATCAGGGAAGCAGTAGGGGCGGACAGCCCCGGTTCCCGAGCCGCCATTTCGCCCTTTAGCCACAAAAGACCTACCTCTAACCCCAAACGCTCTTCGCTGACATAGGGAAGCTCCTTTGGTGTGGGAAGCTGTGGCTGCGACGTCAAACTCTTCGCAACCGTTTCTGCAAAACGGAGTTCCCGTGCCAAGGCCAATTCCGAAGAGCCCACAGGAAACTTTCCGGAAGCCGAAACGGCCACAGCCGAGGCCGCCTCCGTCTTTTCGAAAGGGGCAGAGGCCTTTTCCTCCGCGAATTCAGAAAAAATAGGGCGCTGAAACTCTTTTTCCCGGATTTGCCTCTGAGCCTGATTGCTATAGCCGCTGTCCAGCCTCACACCCTCTCTTCCACGCTGGTACAAAACCCCCTCTTCCGGCAGCGAGACCTTTCCCGCAGCAGACTGCCGCCCGCTGGCCCTTTGCAGAATTGCCGTAGCCTGAGCCGCGGTTTTTCCCCCAGAAGGAGCGTTGCCCGAAACCTGCCGGAACAGCTTTTCCAAAAGTTGTTTTAAGGCGTCGGGAGAGCCGGAAGGACCCAGAAGCCGCAGCAGCTGGGCCATGATATCTTCCAACCATTTGGAAAGAGCAGAAAGCAGCGCGTCTTCCATGGCTTTTGTCATTTGCAAAGAGCCGCCTTGGGAAGCCAGCCTGGCACTGTGTTGACGGACCGTTTCCCGAAGCTCCGAAAGGTTTTCTTCCCCGCTCTTTTTGGGGTCTGGCTCCCAAGAAAGCAGGATTTCGGTAAGCTGCTGCTGTACTTTCTGAGCCACCTTTTGTAAAGAGCCCACCGCCCATTGGTCTAAGGCTTGCTGCAGCTCTTCGGAAATTTTATCGACTTGAGGCAATTCTGCGGCCAGCGGATCCTTTTCTTCTCCTTCTCCTTCTGCTTCCGGCACTTCCTGGCCGGGAAGCACTGTGTCCAATTGGAGGGGTTTTATGGAGGGGCGAAAGATGCCGGGCTGGGCAGGGTTCTGGTCTATGGTCAAATTCTGCATACAGGGTTCATCTCCGAAAGGCGCAAATCGCGCAAAAATCAGCGAACAACCACATAGCGTTGATGAGGCATATCTACGCCCCTGTAGTGTTTTGTCCAGCTGTCTGTCATGGCCATCCCATTTCTAATGGCCACCTTTTGCGAAGCAGTGTTTGTGTCTCTGATAATAGAACAAACTTCTTCGGCGTCTAAAACTTCAAAAGCATATTTTTTACAGCCACGGGCTGCCTCTGTAGCGTAGCCCATATGCCAATATCGCCTCTGGAAAAGGTATCCCACCTCCAGCACTTCCTCCCCTTTCCAGGGCTGCAGAGTAAGCCCACACTGGCCTATCATTTCATCCGTTTCTTTTAAAACGACCGCCCATAAGCCAAACCCCCATTCCCGGTAACGGGAAATTTGCTTATCCAGCCATTCCTGTACTTCGGTGTCGTTAAACGCGCCCTCATAGGCATACATAGTTTCCTCATCCTGCAATATGGCGCATAAAGGCAGGAAATCGGCTTGGTTCATTTCCCTCAGGTATAATCTTTCTGTTTCCAATACCATCTTTTACCTCCTGGTCCAAAACAAGAAGTCATGCTCTTTTACAGCTCGCCCCTTGCGAACAGGTTATCCTTTCCCATTCCGCACACGAAGGGGTTGGAATCGTACCGATAGCAAAAGTCTAAAAAGTCAGAACGCTGGTTTTGGTCTTTCATCATCTTTACCAGCAATTCCCAGGGAATGGTTCTTGCATAGGCGCCGGGGCCTGCCAGCGCAATATTTTTCACGCCAAAGCTTTTCAAAATATTTTCCAGCTCATCCGGCAAAAAAGTATAGGTGATGCACCAAGGTACGCCGCCATTTTCATATTCGGCAATTTCGGCATCACCGCCCATGAGCCCATCTTTCCACAGTTTCCCAGCAGCGTCTTTTTCAAAGCGGAACGTCTTCACCGCGTTTTCCTTGTTTTCAACGCACCAAGTGACAAATGGGTCGCCGCAATTCTCGTCCAGTATGAACTGGTTCTTTTGTATGGGGTTTGCCAAATAGGGCAGATACCCCAAACGGCTGGACACACTTACCATAATGCGTTTGCGGCAAATTCGTACCAGCTCGCCAATCACCCGTTCCTGGTTCGGGTACGTATAGGAAATAGGTGCGTCGAAGGAAATCACCAAGTCAAAGGACCGATCTTCAAACCCGCTCAAATCTTCTAAGGCACCCTTTACAAAGGTTATTTTGTTTAGAACCCCCGCCTTTTCAGCCAATTCCTTTGCTTTCTCTATCATAGTCTGAGAAATGTCGAAATGGGTAACCCTACAGCCCTGCTTCGCCAGCAAAATGGAAAATCTGCCGCAGCCTGCACCACCGTCAAACACGGTTTCCACTCCATCCAAATGGTCGAGCAATTCCCTTTCTATATGATTTTTTTGAATAATATCGTCGATAAAGGTTTCTTCCCGGCGGCTTTCCAGCTCGCCTTTATCGGACAAATTCCACAGCCGTTCCGATATTTTTCTACTGTAATCCATTCACGTAAATTCCTTTCCAAAACATTCCAAAGAAGAACGCCCTATGCTCGTCACGCGCCGGGAGAGCAACGTTCCTGCTTTAAAAGCGCATAATAACAGGCGTCGCAAATCCCTTGATTGTTCCAGTCGGAACTTCGCAGCGTCCCCTCGTACTGCATTCCGCACTTTTTCATCACCTTGCCGGAATTTGGGTTTCTTGGGTCGTGCCTGGCCTCTACTCGGTTTACCTTTACCACATCAAAAAGAAAATACATCACGGCCTTTAACGCTTCCGGCATGATCCCTTTTCCCCACCAGACCTTCCCCAGGCAATAGCCGATATGTGCGACGGAAGCCTTTTCTTTCATTTCCACTACGGCAATATCGCCGATTGGCTCATCTCCATTTTCTTTCCACACGATAGCCCAATGATAATATCCTTCGTTGGCATATTGGTTTACCCAATCTTCTATGACACCTTGGCTGGTCTTCTGACTTATGTGAGCAGGCCAAGTCAAATATTTGACGACATCATTGTCTGACGCCCAATTTTTATACATGGCGGCGGCATCCTGGGGTGTGTATCTTCTTAAAACCAACCTTTCGGTTTCCAGACGCTGTGTCCCGCAATGCTTCATATTCTGCCTCTCCTTTTCCAATTCCTGATTATCAAAATAGATTATACCATATATATCGTCAAAAAGATATGACTCATTAGTTAAGGAGCATTATCGCTGGCTTAACCGGCACAAAGTTATCTCCATTTCTTTGCAGCAATGTTGAAAATTGCAACAAATCCGGCGGACCATAACGCCCATAAATAGAAATGACAAGGCTATCCGCAAAGACGCCTTGTCATTCATGTGCTTACAAATTGCAGACACAATATATTACAGTTTGCATACTGTTCCGCCCGGAACATACCGCCATGGTCAAGCTTCATTTGATATATAATGTTTCGCCTGCGCTGCCCACAGTTCGCTATATACTCCAGTTTTCTCTGCGACCAGCTTATCGTGCGCCCCCCTCTGAACCAACCTCCCCTCATGAAACACGGCAATATCTTGGCAAAACCGGCAGGAGGACAGCCTATGGGAGATGAAAACTGCCGTCTTTTCTCCCATCATCCTGTCCATTCTTGCGTATATTTCATGCTCTGCGATGGGGTCAAGGGCCGCCGTCGGCTCATCCAGAATAATAAAAGATGCGTCCTTATACAGCGCTCTCGCAATTGCAATTTTCTGCGCCTCGCCGCCGGAGACATCCACCCCATCTTCTTCAAAATCTTTATACAACGGAGTAGAAAGCCTTTTAGGAAGTCTATCCAGCTGCTCTCCAAATCCACTGTCAAAGAGGCAGTGTTCTGCTTTTTCACTATTATAATTTGTGGCGCTTGCTACGTTCTGACCCAGGGCAAAGGATAACAGCTTAAAATCCTGAAACACTACCGCAAACAGGGATAAATATTCGTGATAATCAATTTCACGAATATCCGTGCCGTTCAGCAATATTGCGCCCTCCGTAGGGTCATAAAGCCTACAAAGCAGCTTGATAAACGTGGTTTTCCCGCTGCCATTCATGCCGACCACCGCAAGCCTGCGCCCTGCCCGAAGCTTTATGGATACATCCCGCAGCGCATAGTTATCTTGGCCCGGGTACTTGAAAGACGCATGACAAAATTCGATCTCAAGCGGTTGGATTTGGCGGTTCTCCAACTTCAAACCGCTTTGTTTCATTTGATTTGGGATATCCAAAAACTCAAACACGATACGCAAAAAAGGCTGGTTGTTTTTCAGGTCTTCAAAAGTCGAAAGCAACAGTGACAGCCCCCCGAACACTGCCGTAAGAACGCTCACATACTGGACGATGGAACCCACGCGAAACGCTCCGCCAAGGGCCTTTAGGCATACGTAAAGGTACGCCGCCCCGGTAAACACCTGAGCCACTGCCCCCGATAAAGCCCGGTACCCGCCCATTGGACCCCTGGCCGCTTTGGGGAGCTTGGCCGTAGGGATAAAGGGATTGTATTTTTGCAGATGACGCTTGCAAAGGATATCCTGACGGTAGACTCGCACATCCAAAGCCTTAGCGGTGTCCTCGCCCAGGCTTCCCAGCCAGAACCCGAACAGACGGTTTCCGAACTTGTTTTCCTCCGCAAATTTTCCCCAGTATGCGCCCGCCTTCCCGGAAAAAACCGGCACAAGCAGCGTAACTGCCGCCATTGCCCCGGCTATCGGCAGGACAAATATGGGGCTGTTGAGAAAAAACAATTCCCTGCTTTTCACCGGCAGAACAAAAAGGGAAATAGTCAACGCGATTCCTCCGGCAATGGCCGTAGCAGAGCGGACAGCGGCGTCAAAACAGTTCAGCAACTTATACAGCCCAAGGCCCCCGGAATCCGTGTTCTGCCATACCTGCGAACGCAGTTCCTGTGTGCGAGAATGCTCTACGCCGGCGAAATCCATGGACAGCAATTTTCGATTGATAATTCGATTCTGGACGTGCCACATATCTGCCCACTGGACGTTTTTCCAGCGATCCAACGCCGCGCCAAGCAGTGTCAGGAGTGCTGCTGACACCAGCAGCGCAAACGTAAGAGCAATCATCCTCTGCCTGTCCTTTTGTCCCGCAATCTCGTTAATCAGCTGCGCCAAAAGCCACACACTGACGTAAGGTGAGACCGTCTCCACAATACTGCACAATGCTGGCGCAATCAGCATTTGAGGGTTTTCCCTCCACCATATCTTATACCCGCGCAGGGTCAGGCGTATTGTTTCCCGCATAACCCTCGCCTCCTTCCCGATAGTACCTGCTCTGAAGCTCGAACAGTTCCGCATAGCGGCCATTTTGTGCCATTAGCTGCTCGTGGGTGCCCTCTTCGGCAATACCCCCGTCTGCCATCAAAATAATGCGGTCGCAAAACCGTGTAGAGGCCAAACGGTGGGAAATATAAACTGCCATGTGGCCTGCAGTCAACTCGTTGTATTTGTGATAGATTTCACTCTCGGCGATGGGGTCCAGCGCAGACGTAGGTTCATCCAGAACGAAAATCGGCGCGTTCTTGTACAGCGCCCGAGCCAGCATCAGCCGCTGCAATTCGCCGCCGGAAAGGCGGACGCTGTCCTCAAACACCATGCCGAGATGGGTCTGCACCCCATTATTTAAACTGTTGATTTTCTCTGTCAGCCCTGCCTGTTCCACACATCGATTCATCAGCTCTATATTGATATTTTCGTCTGTTTGAGCGATATTCTCGGCTATGGACACATCCAGCACCGAATAATCCTGGAATACTGCTGAAAACAGCCGATAATAGTCTCGCCGGTTATATGTTCTGATGTCCGTATTGTTAAGCAGCACTCGGCCTTCAGTAGGGCCTAAGAACCCGCAGATCAATTTGATAAGCGTAGTTTTCCCTGCTCCGTTCAGGCCTACCACCGCCAGCTTTTCGCCAGGCTCAATCGTCAGGTTGAGATGGGAAAGCGTATCCTGCCCGGCCCCCGGATATCGGAAGGAAACGTTCTCAAGCTGGATTTTGTACTTTGCGCCCGGGTCAGGAACCAGGACCTCACCGCCTTCCATCTGGAAAGTTTCGGGATAATACAGGAACTCTCGGATGGCTGAAATATCAAGGCTCTGCCTGCGCAGGGCAGAGAAACAGCTCATGATATTACCAATACCGTTTGTAAAAACATTCACCGCATTGAAGCAGAGGACAAACTGTGCGCAAGGCATTTCGCCACGTAATACCGAGCCTATCAGAAAGAAATAGAGGATTCCGTTGCGCAGAAATATCAAAATAACATCTATTATGTTGCCCCAAAGGCAGATACACTCTCCTCGAGCCATAAAACGGCGGTAAAGGCGCAGGGTGCTGTCGAAAACCTCTTCTATCCAGCTGCCCAACCCGAAAATGCACACGTCCTTTGCCAAGGTGTAGTCCCGGGATTTTTCGCTGAGATAATTCATGCGCCGGGAGTATTCGGACTCCTCGTCCCGGTGGCGGTAGCCCCAGCCGTTCAGGTAATTGCTTACGGAAAAGCTGATAACTGTGGCCGTCACAACTACGAGGATGATACCGGAATGGAGTGTAGAGAGCAGAAACAGGCAAACGGCAAATTCGGCCATGCTTTTCAGCAGGTTTGTCAGGGTCGTCCAAATTACCTCCGTAGCACATTGATTGCTGTTGACCAACATAACCGCCTTGTCTTTTTTCTTCCGGACATCCGGATTTTCCACGTCGGGATAGGACATGGTGAGCGCCTTGTTTTGAAGCATGCCCGCCAGCTTTAGCCGCAGCTCAATACGCCCAAGCTGTGAACAAGAAGTAAGGTACGCACTGGCAGCGTTCAGCACCATAAGAATCGACGTGAACATCAGGATGACTTTTACCAGCTCACCAATGGATACGCCGTTTTCTACCGCAATGAGGATCGCGGGAACCATAACCAGCTGTGTCACGCTTAACAGGAGGGCAATGATTACCAGAAACAGGCTGAACCACAAGATGCTTGGCCGCTGCTTTCTCGCAAGGGATATCATGTAAAAAACGTTATGCAAATTGACCACCCGCTTTCTTGGATTCATTATAGCCGCCCTTGACCTCGATCGAAAGGGCTAAGTTGACTATAAACGAAAAAGCCATGCCTGCACATTGGCAGACATGGCTCGAGGTTACGATTTGCTGTACACGATTTTCTTCAATGTTTCCTCACTCAGGCAATATTTATCCGCAAGAATATGAAAGGGAACCCCTTTTGCGTATGCGGCCCGAATTGCCCGATTACGCTCTTGAGTTTTGCCCTTGGTACCCTTTGCCTCGCCCCACTGCTTACAGTTTTGAGGACGCTTGGGTATATAGAGCACCTCACCCTCGGCATATTGCTGAAGCTGTTCCAGCATGGCCGCGGGTAATACTGTTTTTGCGTTCAGATATTTCATTCGGCTCAGCTCCCGACTGTATAGAGTAGTCTGGGTGCAGAGATGAGAGGAAATCCGGCCGGAGCCGGTGTGATTTTTCCAAACGCGATGTATTTGCTCCATGCAGGTCAATCAGCTTTTCCCCCTACTCTGCATGGAGCAAGCAATCTGCGGCCATGATTTGCATGGAAAAACCTCCTACCGTATGAGTAAATAAAACTGAGATAAGTATAGCGCATTGGAAGGAAAGAATCAAATAGAATTTGTACCATTCCTGAAATGGACGATTTCGGCAATAAGCGCAAAGCTGCTTTTCTCTTATTCGGCTGCAAGGCTCTCACTGGACGGACATTCTGCCGGAAAGCTTTCACCCGACTTACTTTCTTCTGCCAGGGATCCCTGAATTTCCTGTTCAAAGTCTACATAAGCAATTTCATAACCTTGGCATTCCCGAAATACATAACGGAGAAAGGCTTTTGTGTTTTCTTCCCCAATATAAAACTTTTTTCCGGTATCTAAAAGATTCGTTATCAGATACCCGTTTTCATAGACGCCAAGGCTTAGGTTCTCACAACCCAAAATGGGTACCGATACGGAAAGGCTGATAAGCGGAAGATCGTCCCATTCCGAATCGCTGAACACATTCTTTGCCTCCGGGGCAGAAAGCAGCATTTCCATGACTTTCTCTTTGCCGATATTTTCGAAGCGGATTTCGGCCCATTGGCCGGAAATGGGCTTTTCCATATGGTATCCGGCGAAGTTGACGACCAAGTTCCTTTTCAAGTCCAGGTCTTCCAAAAACTGCCCCAGAGTTTCCGGGCGGTAGCTGTCGTTGACCGCGGAATAGTACGCTTCTGTGCCCTCATATTGAACGGCTACCGCGCATCCTTCCCACAGGCCGGAGATCTTATACAGGACGGCACCGCAATACCGGTTGGCCTCTTCTCCCGCTTCCTCTGCGTAGACATCCCAACCCTCTGCAGTAACCGGAACCAATTCTTTTTCTACCTGTTCTTTTGGAACCACTGTCTTTTGCGCGTGATAAGTTGTGCCATTCAGGGGAATTGTACCATATTGCCGGTAAATCTCCTGTTCTTCCCAGCGTGGTATTTCGGAATAATCCGCAAACGGGCCGTCCGATTCATGAGAAATGGCAATTTCTCTTACCGGGTAGGGATGTTCCAACTTATAACAGAACAGCCCCACAGCTACCAGGCACAAGCACGCGGCCGCCGCCCCCCACTTGAGCCATAAGAGACTTTTCTTTTTTTCCGGCTTTACAGCCTCGCTGATATATTCCTGACGGATTTCACCGAAGAGCTCACAAAATTCCTCTTTTTTCACAATCCAAAACCCCTTTCCAAAAGGCAGACACGCAATTTCCCGCGCAGGCGGTGAAGCGTCACCGAAATTTGGTTTTCTGTTTTTCCGAAGCGGGAGGCAATGCGGGCCACACTGTCAAAATACCAATAGCGGCAAACAAAGATCTTCCTTTTTTCAGGCGGGAGCCTTTTCAAAAATTCATCAATGGCCTCTAAAAGTTCCCGGCGATCACTTTCCTGTTCCACGCTACCGGTACCCGACACCAGCTCCGCCATCTCTTCCAGCACAGCCGCCGTCTCACCACCCCCTCGTTTTTCGGCAGTATTGTGTTTATACCTGTTAATCGATAAATTTCTGGTGATCTTCCCCAGAAACGCCGGAAGCAGGCTGGGCCTATGGGGCGGCATGGCGTTCCACGCACCCAAATAAGTATCGTTGACACACTCCTCCGCATCCTGCGAACTGCCCAAAATATTTTTGGCAATGGAAGCGCAGTAGTTCCCGTATTTTTCGGAAGTGGCCAAAATCGCCTGCTGGTCCCGTTCCCAATATAACTGGACAATTTGAACATCCTCCACGAATTCCCCCCTCCTCTCTTTTCTGTGCCCTCACCAAAATACACAGCTTTTGACCTGAAATCTTACAGCATACCACAGGTTTTTATTTATCCTGCTCCTTTAGAGCCGCCATTTCTAGTTTCGGACAGCCGCGCTTGCAATTACCATACATTTTTTGTTGTTTTTTTGCGCTTCCATTGCTATAATACTAAAAGTAAACTAAAAGATGGAAGTGAGTATATATCCATGTATCGAATTGTGAAAAAGCAGGTGCTGAACCCAACTGTGACTTTAATGGAAATTGAAGCGCCTTTGATTGCTAAAAAGGCTGAGCCCGGCCAATTTATTATTTTGCGGGTAGAAGAACAGGGCGAGCGGATTCCCCTTACCGTAGCAGATTTTGACCGGGCCAAGGGAACTGTCACCATTATCTTCCAAATTGTGGGTGCCACTACGGAAAAACTGAACCGCCTGGAAGAAGGCGAGAGCTTGCAGGATTTTGTAGGCCCCTTGGGCACCCCCTCTCAGGTTGAGGGACTAAAAAAGGTGGCTGTAGTCGGAGGCGGCGTAGGATGTGCTATTGCCTACCCCATTGCTAAAAAGCTCTGCCAGCAGGGAACCGAAGTACACACCATTGCCGGTTTCCGGAACAAAGATCTGGTGATCTTGGAAGAACAGTTTCGGGCTGTAAGCCAGAAGCTGAAAATTATGACAGATGACGGCAGCTATGGCGAAAAGGGCCTTGTGACCAACGCCTTGCAGGCCCTTTTAGACGAAGGGAACCAATATGACGAAGTGATTGCCATTGGGCCTTTGGTTATGATGAAATTCGTGGTGGAGCTCACGAAAAAATATGGAGTAAAAACCGTAGTGAGCATGAACCCCATTATGATCGACGGCACCGGCATGTGCGGCGGCTGCCGGTTGACAGTGGGCGGAAAGACAAAATTTGCCTGTGTAGACGGGCCCGATTTCGACGGCTTTGAGGTAGATTTCGAAGAGGCCATTGCCCGTTCTTCCCTATACCGTCCTTTCGAGCGCCAGGCTCACGAAGAGGCCTGCCGTTTATTCCAACAGGAGGTGCGCTGAAATGCCAAATATGTCCTTAAAAAAACAGGAAATGCCTTCCCAGGCCCCAGAGGTGCGGAACAGGAACTTCCAGGAGGTCGCCCTGGGATATACGGAAGAACAGGCTGTGGAAGAGGCTCAACGCTGCCTAAACTGTAAAAATAAGCCTTGTACCGGCGGTTGCCCTGTACAGATCGATATTCCTGCCTTCATCCAGGAGGTGGCAAACCGAAATTTCGAAGCGGCCTATAAGGTCATTGCCAGAACCAGCTCTCTGCCCGCCGTGTGCGGCCGGGTATGCCCCCAAGAAACTCAATGCGAAGCCAAATGCGTGCGAGGCATCAAAGGAGAACCGGTTGCCATTGGCCGCTTGGAACGTTTTGTGGCCGATTGGCACAACGAGCATAGCAAGGAGGCTATGAAAAAACCCGCCTCCAACGGGCATAAAGCCGCCATAATCGGCTCCGGCCCCTCCGGCCTCACCTGCGCAGGTGATCTGGCTAAAATGGGCTATGAAGTTACCGTATTTGAGGCTTTGCATTTGGCTGGCGGCGTACTGGTGTATGGAATTCCGGAATTCCGGCTTCCAAAAGCTATTGTACAAAAGGAGATTGAGGGCCTAAAGAACTTAGGCGTCAAAATAGAGACAAACATGGTCATTGGCAAGGTGTTATCCATTGATGAGCTATTGGAGCAGGGCTTTGAAGCCGTTTTCATTGGCTCCGGAGCGGGGCTTCCCCGTTTCATGGGAATTCCCGGAGAAAACTTAAAGGGAGTTTACTCCGCCAATGAGTTTCTTACCCGGGTAAACCTGATGAAGGCCTATCGGGACGGCAGTGCTACCCCCATTCAGCACGCCAAAAGAGTTGCGGTGGTAGGTGGCGGCAACGTGGCCATGGATGCCGCCCGCTGTGCTAAGCGTCTGGGAGCCGAAGAAGTGTATATCGTTTACCGCCGTTCGGAAGAAGAGCTTCCCGCCCGAGCCGAGGAAGTGGAGCACGCCAAGGAAGAGGGCATTATCTTCAAGCTACTGAATAACCCTACCCGCATCCTGGGAGACGAGAATGGCTTAGTGACCCAAATGGAATGTTTGGAAATGGAATTGGGCGAGCCCGACGCTTCCGGCCGCCGCCGACCTGTGGAAAAGGCAGGCTCGGAATTCCTGTTGGACGTGGATTGCGTCATCATGGCCATTGGCACTTCCCCCAACCCGCTGATCAAATCTACCACCCAAGGGTTAGAGACTCAAAAATGGGGCGGTATTATTGCCGACGAAAACGGTCTCACCAGCCGTACCGCCGTCTATGCCGGTGGCGATGCCGTCACCGGAGCGGCCACTGTAATCCTGGCTATGGGTGCGGGAAAAACTGCGGCAAAGGCCATAGATGACTACATCCGTTCCAAATAAATCATTTTCAAAAAGGCAGCATAGGATTTTGCCTGTTATACAAAAATTTTTGAGGGCCATAGACTATGGTCCTCATTTTACGTTTTCTCCCTGCGCTTTCTAGATTTTTCGCCTGGATTTCCTTTTATAGTACAAATCTTTCCACAGCTTGTGCAAACCCGTCTTCTGTATGGGCCCCAGTGTGGTATTTCGCGACAGCCAACGCCTCGGGGGAACCGTCGGCCACCGCCACGGAGTACCCCGCAAATTCCAGCATGGTTACATCGTTGCCGTTATCCCCGATCGCCATTACCTCTTCCGGTGCAATGCTCAGCCTTTCGCACAAAGCCGCAAGAGCGGCGCCCTTATGGGAAGCAGCGGCATTGATCTCTATATTGTCAGGGGCAGAAGAAGTAAGCCTCAGTTCCCCTAGGTTTTCCAACCTGTTCCACAGTTCCTGCTGCATCTTTGCTGTGGGCAAATAGGGCAAATTGATCTTTTCCGGGGGGAGCTCTTTTTGGAACAGCTCTTCAAAGCTTGCCACAAAGGAATAATCTTTTTCCAACAAGCTCCATTTCTCTTTTGGAAAGCCTAATTCCTCTTTTGCCCGCTGAAGGCTTCCCGCCTTTGTCACTACGTTTCCGCCCAGGTAATACTCTATGTGGATGGGATAATCCTCCAGAATTTGCTGGATCTTTCGGGCCCTTTCCATGGAAATAAGGCTTTGCCAGACCGGTCGCTTTTCCGGCATCTGGTAGACTCCGGCTCCATTGGAAGTAATCGCCCATCTTACATTGGGAAGTGCCAAAATTTCCTGTGGCAAAAAGGAAAGCACCCTGCCAGAAGCCGGCGTCACAAGCACACCCTTTTCCCCAGCTCGGAGCAACGATTGTCTGTTGCGCTCCGAAAGAAATTTATGCTCTGTCAACGCGGTTCCGTCCAAATCAAAAGCCAGCAGCCGAATACCCATATCATTACCCGCCTTTTTCGGGGAAAAGCCTTCCCTTTTTTGGTTATATTTTAACACAGCAGCCTTCCGTTGACCAGAAAATCTTTTCTTTCCCAATACTTTCAAAAAAGATGGGCAGTTCCCAAAAGGAAAGAGCTCCCATAAGGTTCGGTAACAGCCGTTCCCTTATAGAAGCTCTTCTCGGGAAATGAGAAACAATAGAATTTGTGAAATTACTTAACCTGGAAAGTGCAGCACTCTGTACCGCTTTTTGAAGTCACATCGCCACAGCAGCAACCTACACATACACAATCAGCTTCACATTTGCAATGATTGTTGTAAACACAGCTTTCGGCCTTGCAGTCAATGGCGCTGTCCGGCGAAGGATTGCGGCCACAGGAAGAAAGGTTTTCAGCGCCGCTTCTGTGACGCTCCTCAAAGGAGGAACAGCAAGTTTGGGAGCTTTCCCGGGCGGACGGGCCGTCTACCTTTATGCCGGGCAGGCAGCACTGGTTGTCGCAATAATGCTGGCAGGTCGTTACCTGACATTCTAGTCTGTTCATAAGGCACCTCTTAAACAAAAGAATTTGTAGAAGTTAAACTCTACGGGCTTTAGCCTTCCCCGTTTTTCCTTGTTTATGCTTTCGCTAAGAGCGCCTTTTTTATTCCCATTAGGCCTCGGCCGCTGTCTTTTTTTCCAAAAGATATTTTCCCGCCACCTGCATCAAAATAGCGCCTACCACAGAGGTCACTACGATTTCGGGAATCATGTAAATCCCGTTATAGCAAAGGGAATAGATAATGGCCAGCGCGTTTCCTGTGAGAGCGGAAAGCCCAGGGAAAAAATTGGCAATAAGCCCTTGCATGTCGGTCACCTCCATGAATTGACTCCAAAGCAGCCAACCGGATAGGAAAGAGCAAAAGTAGCGTAATAGCCCGGCCATTAAAGTACCTAAGGTAAACGCGATGGCGTCATTTTTCAGTTTTCCCCGGAAGATGCCTGCCAATCCAAGCACGGTAAAAGCCAAAATGTAATCCAACAAAATGGAACCGATCACCATAACACCAGAAATACCCTTTAGTCCGTTTAAGCCAAACAATAGCTGTAACACACTGAATACCAGCCCAGCGCCTAAGCCCCATTTCACGTCTGTCCGGTAAGCAAAAAACATAACCGGCAGCATGGAGCAAATCGTGATGGAGCCTCCATAGGGCATATCGGTAATTTTGATAAACGAAAGCACAGTGCCTAAGGCGATAAGAATGCCTGCCAGCACCAGGTTCATGGTTCTTTTGGAAAGACTCGTGTTCATTTCCATTCTTCCTCTCAACAAGTATTCTGAAAAATGAAAAATGCCATTTGGATAAAATTCCAAATGACATAGAAACACATTTCTCCCATCCCGGCGCCAAGACAGGTACACAAAACAGCCGCGATCCAGACTGTTCCTTTATAATGAAATGCTTCCTACGTCGGTATTATCCGCATCAGGTTCCTGCCCAACAGGGCAAAGGGTTTAAGCTCGAAGCTCCTCTCAGCCGCCTTACGGCGGGCACCCCTTCTTTCATTTTTCAACTTTATTGTAGCGAATTCCGGAAAATTTGTCAAATCTTTTTTATCGAAAATCGGGAATACCGTTTTGAATAGTAGCAGCTTTTGCGAAAGCGGGGCACAGCAAAGCCACACCCCGCCCCTTTATTGTTCCAAACGTTTTTGTCCACCGGTCATTCTTTTATTTAAGCTCTTTGCTGTTTTTTAAGCTTTCGCCTGCTTTTTCTGTTCCCTCATTTTCGAAAGTCTATTTTTCCCTTGCAAAACAAACAGCCATAGCTTTCGCCAAACATTCTCTTCTCGAGAGGGCGGCGGCACCTGCCGGGAAAGATAACACAAATACGCGGCGGAAACTGCCAAATAAATGGCCACGTTAGGACGGCGGAACACATAACCCGAAATTTGGGCGGCAGCCAAGGCCAGCACCACTGTCATACCCACTGCCCCCACCTCCATCGTGATAAAATGGAGAGGATCTCGCAAAAATCCGCGTACCACCACAAAGGCGATACCAAGGAATAACGAAAGGTACAAAACCAGCCCCAGCCATCCGCAATTATAGTAAATAGAAGGGAAATCGTTTTCCATATCATAAATGACGCCGTTATGGATCATTTGGCTATATTCAAAGCCTAAAAGCTTTGTCAAAAAATCACATTCACTCCATACCAGTTCCGCATAATTTGTCCTTCGCAGCCGCAGGTCGGAAAGCTGCCAAGTATAGGCGGTGTGGTGGTAAGAAGCCATTACATTATAAACGCCAAACCGGTCGTTTAAATCTTCCAAAATTTTCCCGTACAATTCCGGGTCTGTATAAATACCATTCAGGCTGCGACGCACCTTAAACAAGGTTTCTGCCGCTTCTTTTCTGGCTTCCTCCGGTGTGCTTTCACCTTCAGCTCCCCCTATTTCTTCCTCGACCTTCCCCTCCTGAATGGCCTCCATTACTTCTTCGTCCGCTTCTGCCAAACTTTTTTCCACCTCGTTGCCCAGTAGCCCTTGGGAATAGGAAGACATGCTCTCCCGAATCTGCATAGGAGAATAATGGCGGAAAGCCACCATCAAGACAAGAATGCCCAATAGTACCGCCATATAGGGAATGGATTTTCGGCGGCCGGGGTTCAAAAGCAGCACCACAAGATACGCGACTGGGATAAGAAAAACGGAATAGTAGGTAAGCTTTGTGCCGGTAATAAAAAGCATGAAAAAACAAAGCAGATTAGCGGACAAAAAAACCACAGGCTTCTTTGTCCGGTAAGCAAAAAACAAGGTCAAGGGCGTCAGCAGTACCAAAATACAGCTTTGCGCGTTGGGAATGGCAAACCAGCCCATAAAGCCTACATAGAGCTTGTCGTAGGTATAAATAGGGTCGCCAAGCCCTAAATAGACTAAGGTCCAAGGAAGAGCGGTAAAAAGGGCGGAAAGGCCCATATTTATAGCAAAACCAATCGCTGTAAGCTTGCGCAGTTGCTCCCCTTTTTTTTGGAAAAAAGTGAGGAAAGAAAGCAAAAAGACCGGCAAGGTCAAGACTCGCAAGTAATTCGCGGTATCTTCATACAGTGAAATATACCCCACACGAAAGCCATTGAGCACATGCAACAGCCAAAAGCCCGCCATGACCCCATACAGGATCAAATAAAGCTTTTTCTTATCGGTAATCACAAAGCCTAAAAGCCCTACCAAACCCAGCATAAAAAACCGAAGAAGGGTGGAAACGATGGTAGTGCCCCGTTTTGTCATAACGTAGGAAAGCACATCCATGAAAGGCTGAATTACCAACAAAGCCAACACCAGTTTTGGAAGGTGGGCAATCAATTTATTTTTCCATTTAATAAAAATATCTATCACGATAAACTAAACTCCCTTGTCCTAATCCCATATTCCAAGTTGAGAAAGCAAAACCTACGAGAGAGACTCCCGCATTTTCTTTTAGTATGTCACAAACCAGTCGCTCCGTTCGATCTTCCTTTCGACTCTTTTCGCTGCCAATACCGGCCGCAATGCCGCAGGATCAAAGCAGCGGAAAGAGAAAAATAAACACAGACATTGGGCTTTCGCAAAACCTGCCCGGAAAATTGCGCCGCTCCCAAAGCAAACAGAAACATCATGGCCCAAGTACCCAATCCCATCGTAAGAAATGTCCGCCAATTTCTGAAGAACAGGCACAGTGCCAAGGCGATGAGGCCAGCGGGAAAAGCCAAATAGAGAAAGCAACCCAAATAGCCGTAATAATAAAGCAGGGGCTGAAAATCGTTCTCTGGGTCATAAATGTGGCCGTTTATAGTCGCTTCGGCATATTCGAAACCCAAAACCTTTGTGAGCAGGTCTTTCTCCTGCCAGTTGAGCTCTAAGGCGGTAAGCTTTCGAATGCGACTGTGATAAAGACGCTCCGGCGCAATGGTGTAGTCGTAGGCCTCCATCACGGCATCCAGCCCGAACTTTTCGATCAAATCTCCCAGTAAAGGAAGATCATAGGGTCCGGGAACCCCATAAACCTCGGTATAGACTCGCTTTACTTTTTCAAAAATCTTTGGATCTATGGTTTCCCCCTCTTCATAGACAAAACCGCTGTCTTCCCCCATAATAGCGTCTGTCTTCTCCTGGTATAACGTATTGGAGCCCACCGAATAGGACTGACGAATCTCCATGGGAGAAACATCTTTACAAACTACCAAAAGTACCAGCACAGCCAAAAGAGGCAAGCAAAACCGCAGAGGCTCTTTATTCCATAAAAGAAGGAGAAGAAAACCTCCTGCTACCAGCAGAGCCGCAAAATAGGTGAGACGGGTACCGGTGAAATACAAAAGCCCAAAGCCCAAAAGACAAGCCAAACTAAAAAGCCACAACTTCTTTTTTTCAAAAGCCCACAGCAACAGCGGCGGAACCAATAAAGTCACAATAGCGCTTTGGGCATTGGGCACCCCAAACCACCCAAGTATGCCGATTTGCATGCCACGTTCCGGGTAATCATAAGTGTAAACAGGATTTCCTGTTCCAAAAGAAAGAACAATCACCAATAAGATCAAACCAAAATTTAAGGCCAGCCAACCGGTAACAGCCGTTTCCAATTCTTCTTTGTGCTCAAAAAAAGTAAAAAACGCCAAAGCCCACAGAGGAAATTGTACTAATTTCAAATATTCGGCTACATCCCCCACCGGATCCACATATCCCACTCGAAAACAGTTGAGCATATGCAAAAGCCAAAACACAGCAATCACGCCATAGGAAAAAACATACAGCTTTTTTCGGGAAGAAATAACACAGGCATAAAAGCTGACAGAAAACAACAGCACCATACGAAGAGAAGTTGTAACTGCCGTAGCATCCAGCTCCCGCATAAAATAGGAAAGCACATCCAGCAAGGGTTGTACGACCAAAAGCGCAAAAACAAATTCTCCGGTGTGAGAGGCAAGCCAGCCCTCAGCAGAAGTCTTTTTCATATAAATTCCTTTGGACCTACCTAAAAATATAAGGACAAAAGAAAGCGTCTGCCCCTTCGGCTTCGCCCGCGGCAAAAACAGCCGGAGCAAATCGATTTTGGCATCATAGCCACTTTACAGCTATTATACCATATGCTACCATTTGAGACAATAAAAACCTGCGAAGTTTCTTTTTGCCTCAAAAAGAGTCCTATTTTTCTTATCCTTCTCTATTTTATAAAACACACTGCTTACCGGCAGCCTTTCCCAAAAAGCAGCCACAGAAAAGAAATGGCTTTTGTTTAGAACAAAATTGGCGGCATATCGTTTTCCGGCATGAAAAACGCGAAATAGGTAAAAGCTATAAAACACAAGGTTGTAAAAAGCAAGCCAATTTTACCCACTACAGGCGTTTTATGTTTTGCGGAAAACAGCTAAATATTCAAAAGCAGGGAAACTGCGCACATGTTTCTTTTACAGAAGGATCAATCTTTATTTCGACTTCCAAAATTCCACCTCCCGATTTGCTCCTCATTATACCACTGAGATTTTATAAAATATACCATGCCACCGTACGGGGTAGTGAATTTGTGGCAGACGACAATAGGAAACAGCACTTATTTTCTAATTAACATAGTATTTCTATTTGACGTAAAACTATTTTAGGCGTTATAATGAAAGAAGAAGTGGTATAGGAGCCTTATCGCTTTTAAAACATGGAAAGGAAGTTTATTATGGCACTTATCCAATGCAATTTTTTCTCCAAGTCCCTTATGCGCACGGTACCTATCCAGGTAGTACTGCCCACCGACAAGGTCTCATTTTCGGAAGACGCCGCTCCGGTGGAAAAGCCTTTTAAAACCCTTTACCTGCTCCACGGCATTTTTGGAAATTATACCGACTGGGTCAGCGGCACCCGGGTACAGGCTTGGGCCCAAGACAGGAACTTGGCGGTGGTCATGCCTTCCGGGGATAACAAATTTTATGTAAACAACCCTCGCTCCAATGAAATGTACGGAGATTTCATTGGCAAAGAGCTGGTGGACTTCACACGCCGCAGCTTTCCCCTTTCCCGTTGCCGGGAAGATACCTTTATCGGCGGCCTTTCCATGGGTGGCTACGGTGCCCTGGTAAACGGGCTGCGCAACCCCGAAACATTCGGGGCTATTTGCGCCCTTTCTGCCGCTCTTATCTTGGAAAAGGCCATCGGGCCCATGGAATATACCAATTTTCTCATGGACAATAAGGGCTATTACGAGTCGGTATTCGGCGATCTCACCAAGCTAAAGGGCAGTGACATGGACTATGACGCTTTGGCCAAGAAAGTTGGAACCGGCACAAATCCCAAGCCTAAAATTTATATGGCCTGCGGTACCGAGGATGAACTCATCACACCCAACCGGGCGTTCCGTGATCATTTGAAGGCCTTGAACTTCGATCTCACCTGGGTGGAAGGTCCCGGAATTCACGATTGGTATTTCTGGGATGAATACATTTTAAAGGCCATGGATTGGCTGCCCCTGGACGATGTGAGCCAGGGTGTCAGCTCCGGCCACGTTTCCGAAAAATAAAAAGGGAAAGGCCCGGCCTTTCCTTTGAAAAGCCGGGCACAGCTCTTTTCCCCTACCTTCAGGCTGTCAGCGCCGAAGCATCAATTCGTTGATTATGCGATGCAGGTCTTCTTCTGAATAGATTTCGTCTTTCCGAGCTTCCACAGCCTCGCGTACTTCCTCTGGCAGATTTCGAAAACCGAAGTTTCCGCTACCTGCCAGCGCTACAAAGGCCGCGGAATTTCCCACATCGTTAAAAGGGCCAAAGCCCCAGCCATAAGGATACATCAAAAATCACCCCCAAGCCTTATTTTTCTCTGGCTGGGGGTGATTACTCTTTCCATTCTGCTGTAATATTTGGAAACCGCGCTTGCCGTTTTTAAAGTGTTTCGAAAAATTTTTCGTGAATGGCCTCTACTGCCCGTTCACTGTCTGCCTTATTGATCAGTACAGAAATTTTGATTTCACTGGTAGAAATCATTTGGATATTTACATTGCGGGTAAACAGGGCTTCAAACATTTCTGCCGCCACACCCGGATGAGATTCCATACCAGCGCCTACAATAGAGACCTTGGACACATTGTCATCGGAAACAATGCTGCTGGCGCCCAGCGTTTCCGTATAACTGCTCAAAAGCTTCAAGGTTTCTTCCATTTTATTCTTCTCTACGGTAAAGCTGATATCCTTCGTACCGTTGCGGCCAATAGATTGCAAAATAATGTCTACATTAATTCCCTTGGAAGAGAGCTTTGAAAAAATTTTAAAGGCCAAGCCCGGCTTATCGGGCACCCCAATAATGGAGATACGAGCAATATTGTCGTCTTTGGCCACACCGCTGATAAGCATTTTTTCCATTTTATTATCCTCCCTTACAATGGTTCCCTTCCGCCGGGTAAGGCTGGAAAGGACTTCCAATTCAATGTTATATTTTTTTGCCATTTCTACAGAACGATTGTGCAATACCTGAGCTCCCAAAGTGGCCAGCTCCAACATTTCGTCATAAGAGATCACGTCCAGTTTTATCGCTGCGGGGATTTTCCGGGGGTCGGCAGTGTACACGCCGTCTACGTCGGTATAGATCTGGCACAGGTCGGCATGCATGGTAGCGGCAATAGCCACCGCACTGGTGTCGGAACCACCACGACCCAAGGTAGTCATATCTCCATAACGGTTTACCCCCTGGAAGCCTGTCACTACGACGATACGGTGTTTATCCAGCTCTTTTTTCAACCGGGAGGTATCCACCTTTTTAATGCGGGCATTGCCGTAATCGGAACTGGTATCAAACCCGGCCTGCCAACCCAAAAGAGAAACCACTGGAAAACCCAAGCGCTCAATGGCCATAGCCAAAAGCGCAGCCGAGATCTGTTCCCCTGCGGAAAGTAGCATATCCATTTCCCTTTTCGAAGGCTTTTCATTGATTTCTGCAGCTTTTTCAATAAAATCATCGGTAGTATCGCCCTGGGCAGAAACCACCACTATCACATCGTTTCCTTCCTTATAGGTGGAAGTCACGATATCCGCCACATTATTGAGGCGTTCTGCGTCCCTGACGGAAGAACCGCCGAACTTCTGAACAATAAGTGCCATAGCTTCTTCTTCCCTTTCTGCTCCTAACATTTATTTCGAAGAGTTTCCCTTTTCAAAAGGCAGGGAAACTCTTTTTTCACTCAATGATAATCTGCGCGCCGTTTGGATCTGCGCTTAAAATTTCCACCCGCCATCCGGTGATACCTTTATCTTCCAAATGACTCATACAGTTTTTCCCAAAGGAGTGAGCGTTTTCAGAATCGATCATCGCAATAATGGTAGGGCCGGCACCGCTGACATAAGTGCCAAGGGAGCCCAACTCATAACTCATGCGGAACACGTTGTCATAATTTTCTATAAGCCCGGAACGGTAGGGCTGGTGAATTCTATCTTGTACCGCCACCCGAAGATTCTCCAGCTTCCCGGAAAACAGAGATGCCGTCATGAGGCCGGAACGAGAAAGATTATATACCGCGTCTTCCCTGGAATACTGTTTGGGCAAGGCGGCTCTGGCCTTTTCTGTTTTCAGCTCAAAGGGCGGGATCATCACCGCAAAACGGATTTTCTCGGAAACCGGCACGCTGACACTGTAAACCCTCTCTCCTTCCATAGCAGAAGCCACCAGGCCGCCGGAAATCGCCGGGCTGGTGTTATCGGGATGGCCCTCGATTTTAGCAGCCAAATGGATAAGATCGGTCTGGGAAAGAGGATTTCCCATAAAGCGGTTTGCTCCCAAAATTCCGGCCACGATACAGGCCGAGCTGCTGCCAAGACCTCTGGCCATGGGGATATTGTTTTCCTGCACAATTTTCAGCCCAGTAAGCTTTTTACCGCAAAACTCATAAAGATGGCTGGCGGCCCAAAAAATCAAGTTGCTGCTATCGGTGGGGACTTGTGCCCCATCGGTACAAGTGATGGATAGTTCATCGGATTCCTCCATCCACACCCGGTTTTTCATGGTGAGGGCAATACCCAAAGAATCGAAACCCGAACCCAGGTTGGCACTGGTGGCAGGAACGTCAATGCGGATCATAGAAAGCCCTCCTCAAAAATCAGAAATTTTAATGTGATTCAAAACCGAAACGCCGGCAGACTCCAAAGACTCCAAAGACTTCTGAAGCTTGGAAACCTGGATATTGGCCACGGTAAAGCCAATTTCACCTTCCGGCTCTTCTTTTCGAATTAACCGGGTAATCTCTCCAAAAACACGGGAAGCCGTTTCCAAAGCAAAGTCTGAATTGACCGCCTTAGCCCGCACGAACACATCTTCAAAAGTATTCTCGTAGGGCTCTACATAATCTTCCCTGGCATCCTCCCAGAACAGGTATTTTCGAGCCTTAAAATGCTTGACACAGTCAATGATATCGGCCACCACCGCACTGGCGGTAGGCAGTTTTCCGGCACCTTTGCCGTAAAATACTACGTCACCGGTAGCGTCGCCCCGCACTAAAATCCCGTTAAATACATCGTCTACCGTGGCAAGCTGGCTTTCCCGAGAAACAAACATAGGGCATACTTCAATTTGTATTTTTCCGTTTTCCAGGGTTTTTACCTGACCAATAAGCTTAATCACTCCGCCCCAAGCCTCAGCATAGCTCACATCCTCCAAGGTGATTTTGGAAATTCCTTCCGTATGTACATCTTTTGGGTACACATGGGTTCCATAGGAAAGGGAGGCCAAAATGCAAATCTTCCGGCAAGCGTCGTCCCCCTCTACATCGGCAGCAGGGTTCCGTTCCGCATAACCCAGTTGCTGAGCCATTTTCAAAGCTTCCGAAAAATCCATACGTTCCCGGATCATTTTTGTGAGAATAAAATTGGTGGTGCCGTTTAAAATTCCAGCGATCTCGCTGACCTCGTTGGCAGCTAAGCATTGGCTGATGGGACGGATAATGGGGATTCCACCGCCTACGCTAGCCTCAAATAAAAAGTTCAAATTGTTTTTTTGGGCCAGTGCCAAAAGCTCCGCGCCTTTGGCGGCTACCAATTCCTTGTTGGAGGTAACCACACTTTTCCCGTGCTCCAGGCAGGCTTTTACATAAGAGAATGCCGGTTCCAACCCGCCTAAAACCTCTACCACAATTTTTATGCTTTCGTCCTGAAGAATCTTATTAAAATCTTTCGTAAACTTTTCATGGTAAGGCAACTCCGGAAAATCCCGAAGATCTAAAATATATTTGACATCAATTTCTTCTTTTGCACGTTTTGTGATGCTGTCCCGATGGGAATATAAAACTTCTAACACACCGGAACCCACAACACCGTGGCCCAACACCGCAATTTCTGCCATTCGTTACGCTTCCCTTCCTCTTGAGCCGTTTTCCAAAGCCTTGAAAAACCGACTCTATTTCAATCTATGATACTATCGATTTTTATGACCCCGCTTACTTGCTTCAGACACTCCAAAAGCTCGCTGGGGGAACGCTGCATTTTCTCTACTTTAGCGGAAACCGATACAAAAGCCCGTCCCTTTACGGGAATGTTCTGGTTCACAGTAAGGATGTTGGCCCCGGCCTCATAAAATACGGTAAGCAAGCTTACCAACACACCGGGACGATCCATCAAAAGGAACTGCACCGTTAAAATTCCGGCCTCTTCCTTTTTCGTATAGGGGAACACCGCGTTCTTATATTTATAATAGACACTCCGCGAAATTCCCGCCAGCCTGACCGCCTCCGAAGTACTGGAAGCTTCCCCGCTTTCCAGCAAACTCTGAGCATATACTACTTTCTGGTAAATTTCGGGCAAAACCCTTTCATCGATCACAAGATAAGACCCTTGTTCCATTGTCCACCACCAAAACACTGTTGTTCTATAGCAGTGAACAGTTTACCACGCCTTTCGAAAAAAAGCAAGCAATAATTTCTAAGAGGAAATCACATCTGTGATTTCCTCTTAGCGTTTTGAGGGAAGTTTTTCAATCCAAGAAGCCAGGCGGATCGGTATTCAAAGGAGGCTCCGTCGGGTCTGCAGTAGCTGTGGGCTCCGGCGGCGTAGGTTCCGGCGGAATATCCGGCGTTTCCGTCACAGGAGGCTCTGACGGACCAGGAGGTGTAGGAGTAGGTTCATCCGGGATAGAAGAAGGATTATCGCTAGGTTCTATAGAAGGATCCACAGACGGAGATGGGAGAGAAGAAGCGCTGGGATCTACCGAGGGACTAGGCGATATCGAGGGCGACGCACTGGGCTCCACTGAAGGCGAAGGAGAAGGCGAGCCTGCCGGTTTTCCGTGGGCGATATGGTCGCTGCCGCCGTTACAGGTCCTGGGCATTTTTTCGTTGGAGAACCAGCCCTAGTCGAAATCGTAGCACTTGGTACCTGCCAAAAGGCCACTGCTGCGGCAAAAGGCAGTCTGTGTCACATTGTCGCTCAAGGTATAACTGCTGCCAGACCAATCGTAATTGTTAATCATATATTCCATAACAGTCCGCCAGGTGATCTTGTGTATGGTAGAATCTTCCAAGTAGGCTGGGATACTATAACCGTTCCAAATGGCCGCCACACAGAAAGGCGTACCTCCCACAAACCAATAATCGTACATGGAATCGGTGGTACCGGTTTTACCGAACACGTCCACGTTCAGCTCGCTCATCTGCGGGGCAGCGGTACCGTTATAGCCTTCGGTAGGCTTGTGCAAAAGCTTGTTCATCACCGTGGCGTCCTCCGGGCTCATCACCTGCTCACCGGGGTCACCACGGTTATCTAAAATAATGTCGTTGTCGTGATTGCGCACATAGTTATAGGTGTAAGGCTTATGGTAAACACCGCCATTTCCAAAAATTTGGAAAGCGGCTGCCATTTCCTTAGTGGTGGCGCCATAATTGAGCCCCCCTAAAGCCATAGCTGCCGGGCTGTGGGAATCCTCTTCTGTCAAGTGTTCAAAGTGAAGTTTTTGAGTGAGCCAGTCATAGCAGGCCTCCGGCGTCACTGCTTGGGCCAGCCAAGCAGCCGGGGCGTTTTGGGACACCTCAATAGCCTTGTCCACATTCATGGTCCCCTCATAATTCAAAGAGAAATTGGCAGGCCAACTATCGCCCCCGGTAGAATATTCCGGTATGGGCACATCTTTTAATACGGAGCCGTAATAAATTTCTTCCGCCATGAGCCCTACAGAATAAACGCTGATCGGTTTTATAGAAGAGCCCGTTTGCCGGGCGCCGTCCACCGCGTTATTCCAACCGCGCACTGTGGTTTTTGGGAAACGGCTGCCAACCACTGCCATCACCTTGCCGGAATAATCCATCATAAAAAAGCTGGCATCGATATTTTTATCTTCCGGCATGTTTTCGGAGCCCAAAAAGATCTTTTCAATATCGGTCTGCATTTTCAAGTCCATGGCACAATGGATTTCTAAGCCGGAATTATAGAGCATGTATTCGGCCATGTCATAAGAGACGTTCTGAGATTCCTGAATATCGGAAATCACATCTTCTACCAAGGTTTCGATATACCAGTTCCACTTTTCTTGGTCCTGAACCGGTTCAACTTCTTCCTCATCTTCCTCATCTTCCTCGTCGGAGCCGAAGGTCATAGCCTGCATTTCCGCCAAGGCATCCCGGTATTCTGCCGAAGTGATTTTCTCCTGCTTCTCCATTTCTTGGAGAACTAATTCTCCCTTCGCTTTAGCATCCTCTGGGAAAATGAAGGGATTATATTGCCAGGGGTTTTGGGTGATGCCCGCAATCAACGCACATTCGGCAATGGAACAATCTATAATGTCTTTGCCAAAATAGGAATTGGCGGCTGCCTGCACGCCCTGACACTGGTTTCCGTAGTTTACCACGTTCAAATAGGCCAGCAGAATCTCGTCCTTGGAATATTTCTTTTCCATGTTCAAGGCGGTAAAAATTTCCCGCACTTTCCGCAGTACGCTTACCTGGTTTTGATCGGTAAGATTTTTAATAAGCTGCTGGGTCAGGGTAGAGCCACCGCGACCCGGCGTGTTGGTGAGAAGGCTGACCACAGCACCACCGGTAGAACGCCAATCCACGCCATTGTGTTCCATGAAACGCTTGTCCTCTATGGCAATTTGGGCGTCGATCATAGCTTGGGGAATTTCGTTCAAAGGAACCCACACTCTGTCTTCATTGGCATGCAAGGTCAAATACTCCGTAGAGGTCCCATCCGGGTTATCCAAATAAATGAAGCTGGAAAAATTCAGGCTCATTGCCGAAAGGTTAGGCGGCTCAATATCTCGAAAGCTCAAAATGAAAGAGGCAACGGAAAGGAACACCAAAAGACCGGTAAGACAAAGGATAAACAACACAGTCTTTATAGCCTTCCATACCATGCCGCCCATGGTAAGCGCTGTGGCTCCCGCAGTTTGGGAGAGCTCTCCTTCCGCCCGTCCGGCAGAAACCGGCCGGGCAGTGGTATTATACTTGTTCATGTCTTCTCTGTTCAGCAAAGTATTCCTCCTTGGTATCCAGAAAAAGCCATTCCCCGGCATAGGAGGGCAAAAACTGCCCATACTAAACCGGAGGTGATGTTTTTTGAACGGCCATAAATTCAAAAATTACAAAAAAATGACCTTAGTTCTCTCTTTAATTGCCATGGTAGCTCTGGTGGTGACAGCAGCAGCTTTCTCCTTAAAGAAAAAGAGCGTAGCACCGGCACAAACCATTCCTTACCAGCACACTACTAGTTATTATAACCCAAAGATTTCCTCAAGTCAAGAAATCCCCAATACGCCTCAACCCAGCCCTGCCTCCGTTCCGGAACGCTACCTAATAACAGTGTGCGACGGAAAGATCGGAGTATACAAAAACGAAGAATCTTCCCCTTTTCTCACATCACCGGTCGAAGTATACCTGTTGCCTCAGGCCGACATTGAACTTTTGCAAAAAGGCATTGTAACCAACAGTTTTGCAGAGGTAAAGGCCATCTTGGAAGACTACCGATAAAAAAAGCTGCCGCTTCCTAGGAAGCGGCAGCTTTTTTCTTAAAAATTTAAAAACAAATATTTCTAACGACGCCCCAAATCAGGAACACCGCCACCTGTGCTCCGCACAGCACAGTTTCCCACTTACATAACATTACAGAACCTGTTTTCACGTAACGAAAACAAAGCCTTCCTAAAAGGAGCGCCAAAAAAGGCAGGGACAACAGCAACACAGCATTTGCTTCCCACGCGGCGGAAAAGTCCAGCCGTAACAAAGAAAGACATAGAGTCGTTACACCACAGCCAGGGCAGTACAACCCGGTGATTAACCGGAACACACAAGGAATAGCAAGCCCGGTAATATTGATCCAAAGGGCATAAAGTAACCCGGCACTAAGCAATATCGCTGCACCCAAAAGCAGACGCTTCCGCCTTTTAGAAACTGTCATTAGGCAGCAGGAAGATACTTATTCAGTTCGTTCTGCATAATGCCCATTGTGACAATGCTCAGTCCAAACAAATTTAGGATCAGGAACAGAACGGGGAAAGAACCAGGAGCAACGCCATTCTTTGCCCGGGCATTGTCCAGTTTATCACCCATTTTATAGGCCCAATAGATGCCATAAATATTACAGGTGATCAAGGACAGCAAAAAGCAAACACCACCGGAAGTATCGTTCTGGTTACCTGTAACCTGATTCACCTCATTGGTGATCACAATAAACCAATAGATTCCATAAATACCGCACGTGATGATGCTGAGAAGAATGGCAATAGGGATACTGCGTTGTTTGAGATTCATAAAAAAACCCTCCTAAATATTTTCGGCTGCCTTGGCAAACCGCCTCAACAAAAGCCTTTTGTTGAGTATACCATATGTTGGGGACGGTGTCTACAAAAAAAACAAGATTTTCCCCTTTTTTCGAAAAGAAGTCACAAATTCCGCAAATGCCGAAAAAAGCTCTGCAGAAGTTTTCTGGCCTCTTCTTCTAAAAATCCTCGGAAAATCTCCGGCCGGTGGCTATAGGGCAGGGAAAAAAGATCCGTCGCCGTGCCACAACAGCCTCCCCGTTCGTCATCCGTCCCATATATCACTTTATCTATATGCGAGTTGATCACCGCGCCAGTACACATGGGGCAAGGTTCCAAGGTCACATAAAGCTCGCATCCGGTAAGCCGCCAAGTTCCAAGGGCACAACAAGCCATGGAAATCGCCTCCAATTCGGCATGGGCTAAAGCATTCTTCTCTCTTTCCCGGCGATTTCTGCCCTCCCCAATTACAACGCCGTTTTTCACTACCACGGCACCCACAGGCACTTCTCCATCGGCCGCTGCTTGAGCCGCCAGCTCCAAGGCGCGAAGCATGAACTCTTTTTTCGGCAAGAAAGCAAGGGGCATCATAAAAGGAAAAGAGAAACTGTGTAGGCCACCATCAGCCCCACGATCAGCCAGAGTACCACAGAACGGGCTATACAGGATGCTGCTTCCCCGGCCCTTAAAGGCTGCACCTCCGCCAAACCAGGCCTTGCTTTTTTCTGGAACAGCAGCTGCCGCCGCAAAGTGAGCAGCAGCACCAGGGCTATTAGCCCCACAACAATGCTCCCCCAGAAGCTCCACAGGCCCACCAGGTCTCCCAGAGAACCCAAAAGAGAACTGGAGTAATTTTGAAAAACAGCCAAGCCGTTATTCAAAGCGTGAATGCAGATGGAAACCCACAAATTTCCGGTTTTTTCATAGAGGAAAGCGAACACAATTCCTGCTATGAAGGCAAAAACCACATTGGAAAAATCCAGGTGCACCAAAGAGAACACAATGGAAGAGGCGGCAATGGCAAATCCTGCGCCATAACGTCGTAAATGGGAAAATAGCACACCACGAAAAGCAAACTCCTCCATCACCGGCACCACAATGGCAGTGACAAAAAAATCCACCAAGATTTCCGCAAGTGTGGCATAGGGAGAAAAGCTTTCCGCTGGTTCATAGCCAAACCGGCCAAAGATCTCCTGAATAAACGCCGAGGGGAAATTTCCCAGCAAACAAATTCCCAACCCAGCCAACACACAGAGCAGGCCGTTCAAGAATCCCACCTTTTCGAACCGCAAATACTCCGTCAAATATTCCCGGCGAGCTCCCAGGTAAATGGCGAAAGGCAACGCTGTACTCAGAGGCACCAAGGCCGCAGACATCCATTGCTGGGTCATGCCCCAAATCCCCAAATTGATCCCGGTGAGGGAAACGGCCATTCCCAGAAGGAAGCCAAAAACCATACCAAGGCCTGTTTGTCCCAGCACCAAAAGCCCCATAACATTCAGTGCCTTTGTAGCGTTCTTCAGACGAGAAGGACGACAGGGCCGCAGGGAAAATCCCGGGGCCGGGTACCCACCGTAAACCGGATAGCTCCCATATCCTGCCGGAGGGACATAGGCCGGCGAGAATTCACTCCCATATACAGCCTTAGGCCCAGCTGCCGTTGGAGGCTGCCCGTATCCTTCCGCTACAGGAAAACCAGGAAAGGACCGAGGCGTGGAATTATCCGGAAAAACGAAAGCGCCAGGTATACCGCCTCCCACTGTGGGCGGCACTTGACAACCTGCCGGAGAAGCGCCATAGCCTCCGGGAACGGAGGAGGATGCGCGGACGGCAGCAGCATCCTCTGTAGGCACAGGAGCACAAGCCATTGGCACCCCGTAACCGGAATCGGTAGAGGGCCCGGAATAGACAGTCCCGGAGGGGCCAGCCGGTGGAACTTGAAAATATCCCGGCGCATAAGGCCCAGACGGCGGAGCACCATTTCCCGGAACAGGGCCGACAGAACCTTGTGAACAAGGATATGGGGTATTCGGATTCATACTTCAATACCAGCTTTCTTTGCCATTGGCAAAACTTCATGGGCTTTTCTGGGAAGAGCATTCCCGTCATTTACATGATCTCACAAATTTTTTGAGAGAAGGCTACCGGATCCTCAATGGAAAGTCCTTCGATTAGCAATGCTTGGTCGTAAAGGATCTCAGCATAAAGTTTCACCTTTTCTTTATCCTTCGCGTACAGCTCCTGGAGCTTTTCAAATACGGGATGCTCCCCATTGATCTCCAACACCCGCTGAGCTTTCACTTTTTCCTGAGCAGGCATGGCGTTGAGCACCTTTTCCATTTCCGTAGAAATCATACCATCGGTGGAAATGCACACCGGGTGCTTTTTTAAACGGCCGGAAATGCGAACCTCTTTTACTTTACCTTCCAGCCCTTCTTTCATATAATCCAGCAGCTCTTTGTTGTCGGAAGCGAGCTTTTCCGTTTCTTTCTTTTCTTCTTCGCTTTGCAGCTGCAGGTCGTCGGCAGAAATATTGCGAAATTCCTTTTCCGCATATTTTCCTAGCACGCGCAGGGCGAACTCGTCCACATTATCGGTCAAGCACAGCATTTCGTAGCCTTTTTCCCCAATAGCCTCTGCCTGGGGCAATTGAAGAATTCTCTCCACGGTTTCGCCACAGCCATAATAAATCACCTGTTGGTCTTCCTTCATCCGGGAAACATACTCTTCTAAAGTAACCGGCTTTTTTTCTGTAGAGGAATAGAACAGCACCAGATCTTTTAATTCTTCCTTTTTGGCGCCGTAGTTGTCGTACATACCATATTTTAACTGCAGACCAAAATTCTTGAAGAACTCCTCATAATGTTCCCGGTCGTTGTTCCGCATGGTCAACAGCTCGGAAGTGATCTTCTTTTCCAATCTTCCGGCTATGAGCTTCAGCTGGCGGTCGTGCTGCAGCATTTCCCTGGAAATGTTCAGGGAAAGATCCTGGGAATCCACCAGGCCCTTCACAAAGCTAAAGCAATCGGGCAGCAGGTCGCCGCACTTTTCCATAATCAGCACGCCGCTGGCATAAAGCTGCAAGCCCTTTTCATATTCCCTGGTATAGTAATCCATGGGGGCCGATTTGGGAATAAACAGCAAAGCACTGTATGTGGCCGCGCCCTCTGTGGAAGTGCGAATCACCTTTAGAGGGTCTTGCCAATCGAAGAATTTCTCTTTGTAGAAGGCATTCAATTCCTCGTCCTTGACTTCGGAGCGGGATTTTTTCCAAATGGGCGTCATACTGTTCAGGGTTTCCCATTCAAAATAGCTCTCATATTCCGGGTCCTTCCCTTCCGTACCTGTGCCTTCCTTCAGCCTACTTTTTTGAAGCTCCATGCGAATAGGGTACCGGATATAGTCGGAATATTTTTTCACCAGAGAAGTGATGCGGTATTGCTCTAAAAACTCGCTGTATTTTTCCTCTTCCGTATCGGGCTTTAGCTCCAACGTAATCACCGTGCCGTGGCCTTCTTTCTCACAGGGCGTGATCTCATAGCCGTCCAGCCCGGAGGACTGCCATCGCCACGCCTCTTCACTGCCATAGGCCCGGCTTTCTACCGTCACCTTTTCCGCCACCATAAAGGCAGAATAAAAGCCTACGCCAAACTGGCCGATGATATCGATCTCTTCCTTCTGCTCGTTCTCTTTTTTGAACTGCAAAGAACCGCTTTTGGCAATAACTCCCAGGTTATTGTCCAGTTCCTCCTGAGTCATGCCTACGCCGTTATCGGAAACTGTCAAGGTTCTGGTATCTTTGTTCTGCGTGATGGTAATGGCAAAGTCTCCCCTGTCAAGACCGGTATCGCCATTTTGTAAGGTTTGATAATAAAGCTTATCAATGGCGTCGCTGGCATTAGAGATCAGTTCCCGAAGAAAAATCTCTTTATGTGTATAGATGGAATTGATCATCAGGTCCATCAGTCGCTTGGATTCCGCTTTAAATTCTTTGAGTGCCATAATAGAACTTCCTTTCTGTTATTTTTTTGCCGCTACCAGCAGCATCATAGGCCGGCGCAGCTCGTCCTTCATGCCAGGAAACGCCAGCATCCTTTCCGGCGGACGTGGTTCCGCCACATGAGCCAAAGAGAAGCCCTGCCGCACCAGGCCTTCTAAATAATCTGTTAAGGTACGGTGATATTTCACCACCGTCTCTCCTAAAAAGCAAGCCTCCCGTTTTCCGGAGAAAAAGTAGTTATCTACCGGAAAACAACGGATATTCCCCTCTTCATCCCGCAGCCAATCCTGAGAACCCTCCGCCGTGAACAGAGGATGCTCCACAGAAAATATAAAATCACCTCCGGGCCTAAGCCATTTCCATACATTTCCCGCCAGCTTTTCGAAGGATTCTACATAGTGAAGAGCCAAGGAGCTAAATACCAAATCAAAACTGCTTTCCTGGAATTCCAGATCTTCCATAGCGCTTTTCCGGTAAATCACTTGAGAAAATTTTGTCTTTTCTCTAGCCACCGCCAACATTCGCTCCGAAATATCCACGCCCAGCACCTGGGCCGCGCCATGTTCTGCCGCATAAATACAATGCCAACCATAGCCGCATCCCAAGTCCAGCATTTCTTTTCCCAAAAGCTCCGGCAGGAGGCTTTGTAAGGTTTCCCATTCTCCCGCTCCGGCAAGCCCCTCCTTGGAGCGATACATCTGCCCGTATTTTTCGAAAAAAGCAGGTTCATCATATTTATTTTCTTTCACCGCATGCCCGCCCTTCTAAAAACCGGTTTCCAAAACCGGTCAATGGAACCATTGTAATATAAAAAGCCTCTCTTTTCAAGGGCCTTGCATGCTTTCCCTGTCGATGGTAATCACCATACGATAGGATTCATCCAGCTTTCTAAGCTCTTCGTCCAAATTTCTTCGAATGGTTTCATCGCTATCGGTTAAGGAATAAGGGGCAGCCACGTCAAAAACGATATTGGAATGAGTGACACCCCACACCACCCGGAAATCGTGAATTGTGACTTGCGGATACTTTTTTTTCACACGGTCCCGTACCTGCTCCCGCAAAGCGTTGGTACGGCCGTCACTGGTGACCACAGGATCCAGGTGAATCACCAGGTGGATGTTCTCCTCTTTCAAAAAATCCCGTTCTATATTGTCAATCACATCATGGCTCAGCAGGATATCGGTTTCTGCAGGCACTTCACAATGGACAGAAGCGAAGCATTGGCCTATTCCGTAATTATGAACCGTCAGGTCATGAATGCCGATAATCCCTTCATAGGACATAATCTTCTCATAGATTTCCCGTACCAAAGCTTTTTCCGGAGCCACTCCAAGCAATGGGTTTCCCGTATCCATAATGAGCTTAACGCCGGAAACTACAATAAACAAGGCCACAGCCAAGCCCAAAAAACCATCCAAGTTCCATCCCGAAAGCCGGGTGATCACAGCTCCCAGCAATACCACTCCGGTGGCGGCTACGTCATTGCGGCTGTCTTCCGAAGTGGCAAGCAATGCTTCGGAATGGATTTGCCGGCCCACTTTCCGGTAAAAAAGGCATTGCCAAAGCTTAATCAGAACAGAAACCACCAAGACGAATAAAGCGGTCCAGCCGTACTCGGTAACCTCCGGATGAAAAATCTTTTCTATGGAAGACATACCCAGCTGAAGCCCCAAAAACAGCACGATAAACGAGACGATCACACCAGAAAGGTACTCAATACGGGCATGGCCAAAGGGATGCTCCTCGTCTGCCGGTTTTCCGGCCAATTTGAACCCTACCAGCATGATGATAGAAGATCCGGAATCGGTCAGGTTATTTATTGCATCGGCCATAATAGCCAAGGAATGAGAAAAGAACCCGGTGATAAATTTAATGAGAAACAAAAGCAGATTGGTAGCAATTCCCACCGCTCCAGCCGCCCGGCCGCTTTTTTCTCGAACCTCGAGGCTTTCTGTGATGCCGTAGCCTTTCACTAAAAGCCTCATTATGAAATCGGACAAATAAATCCCTCCAAAATAGAACGGAGGCGCCGGGAAACCTCACGGCGCACTCCGATATTTTTTATCTTTTCCTATACCAACACGGTACCGCCTGTACTGTCTATTCCAACAATCATGGGAAAATCACGCAAAACAAGCCTTTTTACCGATTCACAACCCAAATCTTCAAAGGCAACGACTTCGGCCTTCTCAATACATCTGGCCGCCAAAGCTCCCGCGCCTCCCAAAGCACAAAAGTACACAGCACGATTCCTGCAAATGGCCTCCACTACTTCCCGGCTCCTTTTCCCTTTTCCAATCATGGCCTTTAAGCCCAAGTCCAAAAACCGCGGGGTAAAACCATCCATTCTACCGCTGGTAGTGGGCCCACAGGAGCCGATGGGCAGTCCTTCTGGCGCGGGGGTAGGGCCCGCATAATAGATCGTCCCGTTTTTCAAGGGATAAGGTAGCACTTTTCCTTGGTCCAGCAATTCCCAAATCCGTTTATGGGCCGCATCGCGGGAAGTATAACAAATTCCCGAAAGCAGTACCCGCTGGCCTGCCCGCAGCTTTTCCGCCCATTCCGGCAACTCCGCGGTATTTAAGGCAAGCGCCTTTTTCATTGCAAGAAGCCTCCTAACAAGCAGTAGAAAACCTGGCTGTCAGCCCTTCTCCCAGAACACTTCAATGTGCTCTCCGGTGGGGCCATAAAAGAAAGCAATACGTATGGGGGAACCTGCCAGGTTTACATCCTTTGGCTCGTCGGTGACCTCGTAGCCCGCTTCCCGCACCATTTTTACAATCTCATCCACTTTGTCTGTGGCAAAAGCAACATGAGCAAGAGGGCCGCCTCGAGGAAGCTCCTCCGGAGAACTTAGGATCTCCATGCAGCTATTGTCCCCGCAAGAGACCATCAAGCAGGGCATTTCCGGATCGCCCCAGCTTTTCAAAACCTCCATGCCCAAAAGCTCGGTGTAAAACGACACCGTCTTTTGATAGTTCTCGGCAGTAGGCTTTATGGCAATGTGGTGCACGCCTTGGATCAATTTACTCATTCTTATTCCTCCCTAAAACAAATCATTCCCTATTGGCTTCAAAAGGCGTCCTTATTTACGATTGAAGATAGACATAATGTCGGTAAAAGTATCGTCGTCATCGATAATAGCCGGATCCACCTTGGGCTCTTGGGCTCTGGAAGTTGTCACCGGAGTAGAGGTAGAAGAAAGGTAGTCGTCCTCATCCTCCACCAAGTCCAGCACGGGAGCCGCCCGCTTTGCCTTTTCCCCGTTCATCCCCTCAAAGCCTGTGGCGATAACGGTAACCGTCATTTCGTCTTCCATACTTTCGTCGAAGGTAGCGCCCCAAATAATGTTGGCATCTTCGTGGGCACGCTCGGTGATGATTTGGGAGGCGGTATCGATCTCGTCCAGGGCAATATCGGGAGAAGAAGTCACATTGATAATCACACCCTTGGCCCCGGCGATCTTAGTTTCCAACAAGGGACTGGAAATAGCGGCCATAGCGGCCTGTTCCGCCTTATCTTTTCCGCTGGCATGTCCCACGCCCATATGGGCATAGCCCGCATTCTGCATGACAGATTTTACATCCTCAAAGTCCAGATTTACAATACCGGGCAGCTGGATAAGGTCGGAGATGCTCTGTACGCCTTGGCGCAGCACATCGTCTGCTACCAGAAAAGCATTTGCCAGAGTAATGCGCTCTTCGCTAACCAGCTTCAGCCTCTCGTTAGGAATTACCACCAAGGAATCCACATGCTCTCGCAGGGCGGCAATGCCCATTTCGGCCTGCTCCATACGGTGGCGGCCCTCAAAGGCAAAGGGTTTTGTGACAATCCCCACCGTAAGCGCCCCCTGTTCCTTGGCAATTTGAGCAATTCGGGGCGCGGCACCGGTGCCGGTGCCTCCACCCATACCGGCAGTGACAAACACCATGTCGGCGTCTTTCAATACATTGGCGATCTGCTCCCGGCTTTCGTCAGCAGCCTTTTCACCCACTTCTGGCTTTGAGCCAGCGCCCCGCCCTTGGGTACTCTTTTCCCCTAGCTGCACTTTTATCGAAGCCTGGGAACGCTGCAAGGCCTGCTTGTCCGTATTCATACAAACCAGTTCCACACTGCGCACACCGGCGCTGGCAATCCGGTTCACGGCATTCCCGCCGCCGCCGCCAACACCTACCACTTTTATGATCTGGGGAGTTTCATCCAACAGGTTATCTACTTCAAAAGGCATATTGTTTCCTCCTTGGCTTTCCTAATTCTGAATACTCTCCGCGCCGTGTAAAGCCGTGAGCATTTAATTTCATTATACTACATGGTATAATCTATCACTTTTACAAGAAAATTTCAAGGAATTTCTTGAAAAAAGGCCATCATAAAATGTATCTTTCGCCCTTTTACCTCCAGCAAAAGAAAGAATTTCCAAAAAAACTTCTTTTTTCGCCGGAAAGCAGCAAAAAGGCCGCTATTCTACCCCCTCTTCCCCGGCAGGAGCAACACCTGTTTCTTCCTCGCCATTCCAGTCTTGTGTTTCCCCTTCTTCACCGCTGTTTTCCCCCTGCTGGTCTCCGGCCCCAGGGGTACTGCCCTCAGGGGAGACCTCTCCGCTTTCTTCGGAATCAGCTTTCCCAGAGGCTCCACCTCCGGACTTATCGGCCGTAAAAGTAGAGCGGTTGGCTTCGTTGGCCACAGAAAGGTCCAAAACACCGTGCTCCTCCTGCCCAATGTAGTTGTGCACCCTGTCGCTGACAGTGTCATACCCAAACCCCACCTTATAAGCGAGATCTGCCGCACTTCCCAGGCGGAACTCGATGCGGTCCTCATACCATAAACGAAGATTATAAATATCGGTAAGATCCAGTTTTGTGAATTGTGCCGCCGCATTCAGCTTCACAAGCTCTTCCATAATCTCTTGGTAAGCGGCTTCCTGGCTTTCGTCGGCCAGCTGCAAGTGTGTTCCCAGAGTGTTGTCTTTTGGGACAATCCCTACCACCTGCATCACGCCTTCCGGAGCCTCTGCCTTTCTGTCCAAAATTTTCCCTGTTTCGCTGAGATACAGCCAGCTGCCACCGTTTTCCAGGCAGGCACCCAATCGAGCTCCTGTAATTTCCACCCGGATCGTGCCTGGCAGGTGCTTCGTAATCTTTGCCCTTTCGATGTAGGGAAGTTCTTTTTCCAGCAGTCTTTGCTGGTCTTCTACCGGAGCGAACACCAGGTTTTCTCCTCCCTGGTAGCCGCACAGCTTTAAGATCTCCTGCTCATCATAAATTAGATCGCCTGTTACCTCCACACGTGAAATCCGAAACAGTAAGAACACACATAAAAGGATAAAAGCGGTAAGGGTAATAAGGAAAGTAAAAATCCCCACCAGTGCCCTGGCCTTTTTTCCCATGGGCCTTTGCTGCCGGCGCTGGTATTGCCGGTCGGCCGGAGGCCGTTTCCTGGTTTCCCCTTTTCTCCCCTTTCCCTGCGGACGCCTTTCGCCGGGATGCTCCGAGAGCTTTACGGAAAGTCTTTGAGACTTCCCGCCGGTGGAAGGCCTTTGGGCAGGCCGCCGGGTTTGGCTGGACCTTCGCTGGGAATTGCTGAGGTCTTGCCCTTTTGTTCCCCGGTCTCCTGCCGAAACTTTCCTTTTTGTAGAAGGCCTGTTTCCAGTGGCAGGCGGAGGCCGCCTTCTGGAATCGGACTGAATATCAATGAAATATTCGCCTTCCCAGAGATCGCGGTCCCTGGATGGCCTTATGTCCCTTTCCTTCAACGGCCTGCCCTCCTTTCCTTCTCTTTATCTGTCCTATTAGGGAAGTTCCCGAATTCTGGCCCCCAGAGAGGCCAAATCGCCGGCGATATCTTCATACCCCCTGGCAATGAACCCTGCGTCACTGACCGTAGTTTTCCCGCTGGCTGCGAGGCCCGCCACCACCAGAGCCGCTCCACCCCGAAGGTCATAAGCGGTAACTGGCGCTCCGGACAATGCCTCTACCCCTTCTACCACAGCTACCTTTCCCTCCACCTTGATTTTTGCGCCCATTCGCTGCAATTCTCCGGCATGTTTATACCGGTTTTCGAATATGTTTTCTACGAAGACACTGGTGCCCCTGCCTACGGCTGCCATACTCATGATCACAGGCTGGGCGTCGGTAGGGAATCCGGGATAGGGCATAGTGCGAATATGTTTCACGGCATTGAGTCTTCTGGGAGCCATAATATTGAGCGCACCTCCCAGCTGCCGGACTTCGCACCCCGATTCCTCAAAGGGAGAGAGCATGGGAAGAATGTGAGCGTTATCGATATCCTTTAAGGTGATATTCCCGCCTGTCACAGCTGCCGACGCCATGTAAGTGACCGCCACAATACGGTCCGGTATAACACGGTGTTCGCAGCCGTAAAGCTCTTTTACGCCGTCAATAATAATGCAGCCTTCCCCTGCTCCGTAAATTCTGCCGCCGCAGCGGTTCAAATAGGCCGCCAAATCCCCAATCTCCGGCTCTCGAGCCGCATTGGCAATGATGGTGGTACCCTTGGAGCACACTGCTGCCAGCATCACGTTTTCCGTTGCGCCTACACTGGGAAAGGAAAGGGAAATGTAATTCCCCTCTATCCCATTTGGGGCTCGGCAATGCAGGCAGCCGCCGGATTCTTCAATTTCTATTCCCAACTTTTTTAAAGAAGAAATGTGCAGGTCTATGGGCCTTGGCCCCAACTCACAGCCGCCGGGAAAACACAGATCCGCCTGCCCGCAGCGGGAAACAATCGCCCCCAGGAACACAATGGAAGAACGCATCTCCCCCATAAGGTCCTGGGGGATTTCACAGCAGGTCATAGCGTTATCCACTATGAGGTCGGAATCTTCCCAACAGCAACGACAGCCCAAATGCTCCAAAATCTGCACTGCGGTTTTCACATCCGAAATTTTTGGGCAATTATGCAGGACAGTCTGTCCCTTACAGATCACTGCGGCAGCCAGTAAAGGCAGTGTACTGTTTTTGGCCCCTTGGATGGAAATTTCCCCGCCGAGCTCGGCAGGGCCATCAATGACGATCATAGAAACACCTCACCTTTTTCAACATACTGCATTATATGAGGTGGCTCCAAAAGGGTTCGTTGGCCTGTCTTTCCACAGTAAAGCCCCAAATGGAAAGCTTCTCAACTGCCCTTCACGGCCGAACGTATAACCCGGTAAATGCGTTCATTGGCATCCAAAATCTCCATTTTTCCGGCGTTCTCCCCTAAGGTACGCAGCCGCTGAGGATCCGATAAAATGCTGTTTACCTTATTCCACAGCGCCTCACCTGTCAGGTCTTTTTCCTCTATGATCTCGGCCGCTCCACGGCGTACCAGCGCCATCGCATTATGGTACTGGTGGTTTTCTGCCACATTGGGAGACGGAATCAAAATAGAAGCCTTGGACTTCGCTTCAATTTCGGAAAGAGTCATCGCTCCCGCCCGGCCAATGACCAAGTCGGCAGCAGAGAGGCAAAGAGGCATATTATCGATGTACTCCAAAAGGCGAACCTGGGGGTTCTCCTTTTGGCGGAATCCCAACTCTGAAAGCTCGGAAAGAAACTTTTCGTCATGCTGGCCATAACCGTGGATATGCTGGAACTTTTTTTCTTTGGCGCTTTCGGCCAAAAGGTAAGCCGCCGCCCTGTTCAGGGCCGAAGCCCCCAGGCTCCCCCCAAAGGAAAGTACCAAAGGCCGGTCATCCAGCCCCAAAGCCTTTCGGGAGGCTTCCCGCTCCGCGCTGAGTACCTCTCCCCGCACCGGGTTTCCCGTGACAGTACAGTTCACGGAACTGTCAAAATACTTCTTTGCATCCGGTACTGCCAGCATCACTGTTTTTACAGACTTAGCCAACATTTTGGTGGTCACGCCAGGATAAGCGTTTGATTCGTGGATCACGCAGGGAATTCCCAGCTTTGCCGCTTCCCGGATCACCGGGCCGCTCACATACCCACCAGTGCCCACACACACATCGGGGGAAAAAGCTTGGATTAGCTTTTTTGCCTCGGCACTGGCTGTGAACATCCGCACTACCGTCTGGGCATTGCGCACCAGATTCTTCGGTGTCAGCTTCCGCTGAAAACCGGAAATGGTAATAGTGCGTATCTCATAACCGGCCTTCGCCACCAAACGCTCCTCCATGCCCCCCTTGTTCCCGATATATAAAATTTCGCAATCTGGATCTTTACCTCTCAAATACCCCGCAGCCGCCAAAGCCGGATTGATATGCCCGGCTGTGCCGCCGCCTGTAAACAAAACCTTCATTCTAGTAGCCCCTTCCAGCCGCGCGTTTTTTCTTAAAGTCGCGGCGCCAGCTTTGGAAAACAAGACGCGGGAACTCAAATACTTCGGGCTCCTGTCTTTTTATGCCTTTTTCACACCTTCTCTATATTAGAATGTCGGGATACGTTGAGCAGCACCCCCATTTCTGCAAGCAGCATGACCAACGATGTACCCCCGTAACTGAAAAAGGGCAGGCTGATACCCGTATTAGGCACTGTGTTGGTAACCACACAGATATTCAGCACGGCTTGTATGCCTACCTGAAAGGTAATGCCAAGACCAAGCATCATGCCGAACTTATCTTTGGCATGAATGGAAACATAAACACCCCGCCAAATTAAAAGGCTGAACAAAATGATGATAACTAAAGCTCCTACAAACCCCAGCTCCTCACAGATGATGGCAAAAATAAAATCGTTCTGAGGTTCCGGCAAATACAGGTATTTCTGCCTGGACTGGCCCAGGCCCACCCCCAAAAGCCCACCGGAGCCAATGGCATATAAAGATTGGGTGGTCTGCCAGGTATCTACCCCTTCCGGCGGGTGAAAGGGATCCAGCCAGCCGTAAATTCTATCCAAAGCGTAGTCGAACTTTCCGGAGAACAAAAGCACGGCTCCCAGCGCTGCCGCGCCTATGCCTCCTACGAGGAACAGCCATTTTGGAGAACTGCCGCCGATGAACATCATCACCACACCGATCACACATACAATAATCGTGGCCGAAAGATGAGGTTCCGGCGCGATCAGCAGCGCCAACAGCGCCAATATGCCCATAAATGGCGCAAATCCATAGCGAAAGGTCTTCATTTTACTGGCCCGCAGGGAAATCATGTGGGCAAACAACAGGACCACAGCAAATTTCGCGATCTCGGTAGGCTGGAATTCTATGCCTAAGTTAATCCAGCGGTACACATCATTTTTTGGGCGCACCAAAGGTGTAATCCCCTTCAAAAGCTTTCCCAATACCAGCACTATCAAAAGCAGCAGCACCGCTATGCCAAAGATGGGATAAGCCCACTTATGAAGCTGATGATAATCCACCGTAGAGATCAGGAGCATCAGCACAAGGCCCGCCGCCGCAAATCCGGCCTGACGGATTGTGAAGTAGTAGCTGTCACCATAATAATAGTAACAGTGGGCATAGCTTGCGGAAAACATCATGACAAGGCCAATGGCCAAAAGCACAATTAAAAACACAAACAAGGGCAAATCCATGCCGGCCCCCAACGCAAAAAAGTTATATTTGATTTTTTTCCGGCGTTTCTTTTTCTGCCCTTCGCTCCTTTCGGAAGGCGCCTTAGGCCGTTCTTCCTGAGGCGGCCTGTATTGGGGAATCTTTCTCAGGCCTCTTGCCACTCTTCCCACGGTTTCTGCCATACCGGTAACCACTCCTTTCCTATCATAGTGTGTGCCATACGGCAAGTTTTAAGCATATTTTTTCAAAGGCCATAAATCACAGACAAGAGCGCCAGCACTCCCCCCAACAGGGCTACCGCGCCAAACACGGCGCAAATTTTCACTTCGCTCCAGCCACACATTTCAAAATGGTGATGAATGGGTGACATTTTAAACAGCCGTTTGCCATGAGTGGCCTTAAAATAAGAAACTTGCAGCATGACAGAAACGATTTCACAAAGATAAACAAAGCCGATGGGCAGCAACAAAACATGCAGGTCCATGCCAAATGCCAATGCACATACCATCCCCCCTAAAAACAGGGAACCTGTGTCGCCCATAAACACTTTGGCCGGGTGAAAATTCCAAATGAGAAAGCCGATACACGCTGCAGCGGAAGCCACCCCCATAACGGAAAGCCCCGTCATGGAAAGTACTCCGGCACACAAAGCCAGGAACAAGAAGGCGAAAAAGGAAACAATACTGTTCAGCCCATCAATACCATCGGTAAAATTCACTGCGTTTACCAGAAACACGATTCCCAAGGCGGCCAAAATGTAATAGAACACGCCTAGGTCTACCCTGCCGAAGAAGGGGATGAGTGTTGTAGTATCCCCTCCTGCCAAATATACTGTACCCAGGTAAGCCGCCGCCACAGCAAACTGCAATACCAGCTTCTGCTTTTCGGTAAGGCCTAAATTTCTCTTTTTCACAATGCTGATATAATCATCCATAAACCCGATGGCGCCAAAGCCTACTGCCATACCCAGCCCGCCGTATACCTTCACCTGCATCAGCCAGGTTTCGGAGATTTGTAAGGCATGGAGCATGGGAATGCTGGCAAATACTGCCGCCACAATACCAATGATGAACATGAGGCCGCCCATGGTAGGTGTCCCCTGCTTATTTTTATGCCAGCTGGGTCCAATTTCCCGAATGGTCTGCCCAAACTTCAGCTTATGAAGGAAGGGAATCATCCACTTGCCCAGCAGCGCGGTAATAGCAAAGGCAATAACTGCTACCGCCAGGAATAAAATACTGTTCATGTAAAATCCCTCTTTTGTTGGCCGTTTCCCGCCTGTTTTCTTTATTCCAAAGAGACGTAAGTCTCCGTATTGATGTTTTCTACAAAGGTGATCGTTACCACAGTTCCAGGCTTTACCATAGTTCCCGGCGTAATGCTCTGCAACTTGGCACTGCCGCCCTCCGTAGCCCCCGCACCGTTGGCGCTCACCTGTACGTTGTTGAGCAACGCCAAGTAGGAGGCGTTTGCCAAGTCCATCCCGGTGAAGTCGGGTACCTCCACCAACACATCCTTTTCCTCATAGCCACTGGTATAAAGCACCACCTTGCCACCCTTGGGAACGTTTTCTCCGGCTTGAGGAATCTGTTCCGTGACCTGGATAGAATCTTCACTTTCGTCTCCGATCACGTAATAATCCAAGCCCATTTGACCCAGCTGGGCGTATGCCTCCTTCAGAGTGAGGCCTACGGTGTAGGGAGCTGTCAGGTCCAGGGTATCATATTCCGCGTCGGTATATTGGGCTTCAATACCTAAATAGGGCAGCAGCTCTTCCATCATAGAGGAGAAGATAGGACCGGCCACTGCGTTTCCGCCGGTAAGCCCTCCGTTTTCCTCCCCTTGAGGTTCATCGAAAAATACCAGCAGTGCGTAGCGGGGCGCTTCCGCCGGGGCAAAGCCGCAGTAGGAAGCAATATATTCCATCTGGGGATTTTCTTTCGTTCTTTTGTCTTCGTTATATTTTTCAATTTTTTCCGAAGTACCGGTTTTTCCGCACACCCGGTACCCCATGACATAACCACCGCTGGCCGTTCCGGAGGTGGCGTTATCGTAAAGTACAGAGCATATTTTTTGAGAGGTTTCTTCCGAAATCACCTGCCGGCGGTAACCGGTATCGGCCTTTTTGATAATATTGCCGTCTTCATCCACGATGCGGTCCACCACATGGGGCTGCACCAAGTAGCCACCGTTGGCGATGGAAGCGCAAGCCGTAATCATGTGGATGGGGGTAATACTAAAGTTTTGCCCGAAAGATTCCGTAGCCAGCTCCGCTGGCCCTAAGTCTTCCTCATCGTGGTAAATGCTCCAGGATTCGCCGGGTAGATCAATCCCTGTTTGTGTGGTAAACCCAAAGGCTTCCCGGTACTTTGCAAATGTGCTGGGCCCCAAGAGTTCACCCACTCGGATAAAGAAAGGATTGCAGGAATTGCACAAGCCGTCATGAAAGCTTTCCTGGCCATGTCCAGCATGCTTCCAGCAATCAATCCCCCCTGTAACGCCTTCCACCGGCATATTCCCCGTACAGGTAAAGCTGAAGTTATCGGTAATAATCCCCTCTTCCAGCCCCATGGCGCTGACACACATTTTGAAGACCGAACCGGGATAATAGGTATCGCTCACCGCCTTGTTTCGCCACTGCTTATTCAGCGCATCACTGTAGGCTTGTTCCTGCTCTTTTTCCGGCAAAAGCTCTATTTTCTTGCGCTCCGTCTCGTCGTACACCGTGAAGGGGTCGTTGGGATCATAATCCCCTTTTACGGCCAGTCCCAAAATCCCGCCTGTTTTCACATCCATCATAATGGCCACCGCGCCGTTAGCCACTTTAAACTGCTCAATGCCCTGCTCCAAATATTTTTCCAAAATACTCTGCACTGTCTCATCTACAGTAAGAATAAGATTATACCCATTTTGGGCTCCAATAAGCTGTTCATATTCAAAAGGCATATCGGTACTCAAAGCATTTTTGGCAGAGATCATTCTGCCAGCTGTACCCTGAAGTTCTTTATCGTACTGCAATTCCAGGCCGCTTAAGCCCTGGCCATCGCTGCCGACAAATCCCAAAATGGTAGAAGCTACCGTGCCATAGGGATAATAACGCTTGTAATCGTCGATGAGCCGTACGCCGCTTTCTATCCCATTCTCATCTAAAAACGCCACAACTTTTTCCTTGACGTCCGATTCCACCCTCCGTTTTAGATAGGTAAAGTAAGAACCGGCCTGACCGGTTTTTTCATAAATAGTCGCTTCATCCATTTCTAAAATTTCCGCCAGGCCGGACGAAATTTTCCGGCGCAGGGCTTCATCCTCATGGATATATTCCGGTTCCAGGACTACCGTCCAAACACTGGCGCTTTTTGCCAACACTTTGACACCGCTGGAATCATAGATCGTGCCGCGCATGGCGGTAAGTGTGGTGCTGTGTAAGCTTTGGTCTAAAGCAGCCGCCTTGAGCTCTTCTCCCCGCAGGATCTGCCAGCGAAACAAATTAACCACCACTGCGCCAAAGCCTAGAAAGATCAGCAGGACCGTAACGCCCATAGCTTTATTCCACATGCGTTCTGAATTTCCTTTTGCCATATCCGGCCGCCACCTTTCCTTTTGAAAAACCTTGAATCACAAAAGAGGACCACATGTTCTGGCCCTCAAACAAATTTCAGTCCCGCTGTGTCATCTTATTCCAGCGATATCTGGTTTATACCAGAAATATATTCTATAATGCCACAGTCCTTTTGGACCTCCCAGTGAACCTTCCCAGACCTAAGCGAACCAGGAACGGATGGCCGCAAAAAGCTGGTCAAGGATGGACCCACCTTCCAGGTCCTGCACCACGGTGCCCTTATCCTCTTGAGACACACTGAGATAGGTAACCTGACCTTCGGTAATCTTTGACATACCCAGCTGCTGTTGTACATATTCCTCTATCTGAGCACCGTTCATCTTTTCGGAGGCCTGCATGGTCAGCTGGACTTCCAGGCTTTCTTCCTCTGCCAAAGTCGCGGAAACATCGTGGATATCTTCCGTCAGCTCCGTTAATATAACCTGGTTGTTGACGATAGAAATTACAGTGCCAAATATCACCAAAAAGCTAATAACGGCCACTGTCATTTTGAAAGGATGCCGTTTTGGCTTAGGGGCTTTTTCGGGTTCCTGTTGGGGCAGCTCAACAATATTTTCCTTTTGCTTTTGTTCTTGCCAGACTTTTGGGTCCCCAATAGGAAGCGCGCTTTGGGTTCTGTCTTCAAACAGAGAAAAATCATAAGCCTCCGATAAGTTTGCCAATTCACCTCACCCTTTCTTCATTTGTGGTTCTTTATATTTCCTGACTCTTTTCAAACACACGCAGCCTGGCGCTACGTGAACGTGGATTCTCCTGCAATTCTTGTTCCGAGGGGGCTATCCCCTTTTTGTAAATTAACTTTCCTTGGGGTTTTCTGCCGCAAACACACACGGGAAAATCCTTTGGACAAATGCAACCCTGGCACCATTCTGCCATCTGCTGCTTGACCAAGCGGTCTTCCAGGGAATGGAAGGTGATTACCGCAAAGCGCCCTCCTGGCTTTAACAACTGGAAGCCAGCTTCTAACCCTTCCTGCAGCTTATCCAGTTCACCGTTTACTGCGATGCGCAAAGCCTGAAAGGTTTTCCTGGCTGGATGGCCTTGCTCCCGCCGCACTGCCGCGGGGACGGAGGCCTTTACAATTTCCGCCAATTGCCAGGTGGTTTCAACAGGCCCCTTCTCCCTGGCTTCGCAAATTCCCTTTGCGATTTTAAAGGCGTTTTTATCTTCGCCGTACCGGAAAATAATTTGAGAAAGCTCTTTCTGGGGAAGCCCGTTTACCAGGTCCTTTGCCGAAGGCCCCTCTTTGCTCATGCGCATATCTAACGGCGCGTCGTAGTGGTAGGAAAACCCACGTTCGGGCGTATCCAGCTGGTAAGAAGATACCCCAATGTCCAGCAAAATTCCGTCTGCCTCGCAGATTCCCTGTTCCGCCGCCAGTTCCTTCATGCGGCTAAAATTTCCGCGGACAATTCGGGAAGACGAATAACCGGAAAGCCGCTTGCTCGCAGCTTCAATAGCGTCCGGATCTTGGTCTATGGAAAGCAGAACTCCCGTTTCCAGTCTTTGCAGAATAGCTTCGGAATGACCGCCGCCACCCATAGTACCATCGATATAAACCCCATCCGGCTTTATGGCTAGTACCTCTATTGTCTCCTCAAAAAGCACCGGCTTGTGATGAAATTCCATACCTTGCCTTTCTTAAAAATCCAGAAGGCTCATAGAAGCCTCTATCACTTCGTCGGTCTGACCTGCGTTATACTGGTTCCAGCGAGCCGTATCCCATATTTCGGCCCGCACTGCAGCCCCGATCATAGTGACGTCTTTTTCAAGGCCCGCATAATCCCTTAAACTTTGAGGAATCAAGATACGACCCTGCTTATCGGGCTCGGCTTCGGCCGCGCCGGAAAAGAAATGACGTTGAATTCCTCTTCCTTGGGCCAACGGGATAGCCGACACCTTTTCGATCAACTTGTCCCACTGTTCTTGGGAAAGCACAAACAGGCATCCGTCAAGGCCTTTGCAAACATAAAACTTGTCGCCCAGGTCTTCCCGGAATTTGGAAGGAACAGTCACCCGCCCTTTCTGGTCCATATTATGTTGATATTCTCCTGTCAACATAATTGCTTTCCTTTCCGCTTTACCCAACCCGGTGGCTTGCGGATTCAGGAGCTTTTACCCCTTATTTACCACTTCATGGAACTTTCCCCCACTTTTCACCACCGATATCCCTATTATAAGCCACGCACTCCCGAAAAGCAACCGCAAAAATCCAGGAGTACTATGTGGCTGTTCAAACCGAACGTACCTTCGAGGGTATTCTGAGGGAACAAAAATTCCCCCCACAACATCTTGTGAGGGGAATTTTTTACTCCACTAAATTATATGCGTAATTCACAAAATAGCAAGGCTATATTTGGCTACCGCGCTGAGAGGATTTAATATTCTGGCGAGTTTTACGCAATTCCGCTAAGCTTTCGGACAAAGAATCGTCGGTGCGCCGCATTAAATCATCAATATAATCATTGCTGGCCTTGCGCATCTCCTTAAACTTCGCCTGAGCCTGGGCAATAAGTTCATTAGCTTTCGCCTGGGCCTGACGAACCACTTCATCTTGATTCACCAAAGCCTTTTGCTTTTCCTCCGCCACACGGATAATGGTTTCCGCTTCACGTTGGGCTTCGCTGATGATCTGCGCCCTGTCGGCCACAATAGCTTTAGCTTTATGGACTTCCGCGGGGATCTCCTCCTGAATTTCGTCCAGGATCTGCCGTATCTCCTCGCCATCCACAAACACCTTTCCACCGGTAAAGGGCAATTTTAACCCCTTTTCCAAAACATCATACATCTCTTCGATGAGGTCTTCAATAGTAGCCTGGGTGTTGCTCATGGTCATGTACCGTTCCTTTCCTTAGCGCGCAAAACAGCCCGCCGAGTTGATGATCTATAATAAAAACCGGAAACCCGGTATCTTCCTTCCTGTTCCAGGGAGCGAAATCAAAAGCGAAAAACGCCATTTCGCCCCGGCACGCTTTCGAGGGTTACTGACCCTTACAAAGCCTTTCTATGATAGTATGAGAAATACAGGAAGGCACAAAATGTGTGATATCGCCGCCAAAACCCGCCACCTGTTTTACCACACTGGAACTAAGAAACATATTTTCCGAACTGGTAGCCAAAAAAATGGTTTCCAACTCAGGGTTCAACTTCTTATTGGTAAGCGCCTGTTGAAACTCATATTCGAAATCGGAAAGGGCCCGCAAGCCCTTGACAATGGTCATAGCGCCTTTTTCCTTGGCATAATCTGCCAAAAGGCCTGTTACCTTATCCACTTCCACATTGGTCAAAGCCTCGTTTTGGGTAACCACACGCAAAAGCTCCATGCGTTCCTCTACAGAAAAACTGGCATTCTTCGCCGGGTTCACCGGAACCGCCACGATCACCTTTTCAAAAAGCTTGCTGGCCCGTTTGATAATATCCAAATGGCCCAGGGTCACCGGATCAAAGCTGCCAGGGCATATCGCAATACGCATTATTTTTCCTCCTCTTCCGCCAAGGGTCTGCTGTAGGTGGTAAGCAAAATTTTACCGTAGCGGTAGCTTTTTTGTTTTTCAAACTTCTCGGCCATCTGAGGTAACGCTTCATCTAGGGGATGTTCACAAACAATAATTCCCCCAGGATTCATATGCGCCGGTACCAAACGCAAGGCCTTTTCCAAAAGCCCTGTCCGGTAGGGAGGATCTAAAAAAGCAATATCGAAAAGTTCTTGGCTTTGAGAAAAAAAGGCCTGGAAATCGCCAAAAAACACACTGGCCTGAAGCGCGAGGCCGGTAGAAGCAATATTCTTCTTCACCACCCGCATAGAGTCGCGGAGAGAATCTACAAAACATGCACGGGCCGCTCCACGGCTCAAAGCCTCTAGGCCTATTTGGCCGGAACCGGCAAACAGGTCCAAAAACGCCCGGCCTTCCAGGCGAAACTGTAAAATGTCGAAGAGCGCCTCCTTCACCCGGTCTGTGGTGGGACGCACCTGCTCCCCCTCCAGGGCGATCAATTTCTTTCCCCGTTGTGTTCCGGTGATGATACGCATATTTTTTACTCCCAGGGCAAAAAAGAATAGAGTTCCCTTTATTATCCCATTAAAGGGCCAATATGTCAACTATTCGGCAAGATTTCTTCCCTCTTCCGAAGACATATCTTCTCCGGAGCCCCCATGAAAATGCTCATATACCCGTAAGGCCGCCGGCCTGTTCATGCCCGGGGCATTTTCCAACTCCTTCAGATCTGCCCCGGCAATGGCCGAAATCGTTCTAAACTGGCGCAGCAGTGCTTTTGCCCGAACTTCGCCAATACCTTCGATAGAAAGCAAAGTGGAAGACACCGCTGTTTTTTTCCTCTGCTGCCGATGGAAACCAATGGCGAACCGGTGTACCTCATCCTGGATGGTGGAAAGTAAGGTAAAAGCCCGTCGACTGGAATTGATGGCGATTTCCCCACCGGAAAGAGCAATAGCCCTGGTGCGGTGCTTATCGTCCTTCACCATACCAAAAAGGGGAACCTCCACTCCTATTTCTTCCAAAAGAGGCTTTACTGCCGCTACATGACCCTTTCCGCCATCCAGCAGGATTAGATCCGGCAAGCGTCCAAAGCCCTCCTGGTCGCCTTCCTCCACATGCAGACGGTACTCTTCAAAACGCCTGCGCACCACTTCCCGCATAGAGCCATAGTCGTCCTGACCTGTTACGGTCTTGATTTTGAACTTCCTGTAGGCCGATTTCAGCGGCCGTCCATTTTCGAACACTACCATACCGGCTACATTTTCCCCGCCTGCCAGGTTAGAAATATCGTAGGACTCAATGTATGCAGGAGACTTTTCCAAGCCCAGAAGCCTGCGCAGCTCATCCAGGGCCGAAGCTTCCTTCCCGGAATTGCCCATTTGCCTGGAAAGACTTTCCCCGGCATTAGAACGGCACATCTCCACCAGCTGGTACTGGTCTCCCCGCTGGGGAATCAAAATCCGGGAAGCCTTTCCCCGTTTTTCCGAAAGCCACCGCTCCAGGAGCTCCTGGTCTTCCACTGGACCATCCAACACGAGCAGCGGAGGGATGCGGTCTCGCAAAGAGTAATATTGCCGTAAAAATTCCGAACGGGCTTCCGGGTCGGGCTGGCAGCCCTCTGTCAAAAAGCTTTCCCTATCGCTGAGCTTATTTCCGGTAAACCGGAATACTTCAAAAGCGGTGTAGGTTTCCCCCTGTGCCAACGCGAACACATCCTGTTCCTCCACCTTGCTGGCCACCACCTTCTGGCGGTCTTTCATCCGGTTAATCGCATTGATCCTGTCCCGAAGCCGGGCAGCCAGCTCAAATTCCAAATTTTCCGCAGCCGCTTCCATCTTTTCGGTAAGGGCTTTCACGGAACTGGTACTGCCCCCTTTTATGAAGTCCAACGCTTCCTCAAAAGCTTCCCGATATTCCTCTTCGCTTACCCGCCCCCGGCAGGGCGCGCAGCACTGTTTGATAAAGTAATTGAGGCAAGGCCGTCCTTTCCCAAAGTCTTGGGGGAATTTCCGGTTACAGGAGGGGAGCTTAAAAATTTTTCTGGCAGCGTCGATTGTTTCTTTAATGGACCAAAAGCTAAGATAAGGTCCCAAATATTTTGCCCCGTCGTTTTCTATTTTCTTCACATCTGTGATCCGGGGCCAGGGGCCGCCGCTGATACGGATATAGCAATATCCCTTATCATCCTTCAAAAGGATATTATATTTGGGCTGGTTCTGCTTAATCAGGCTGCTTTCCAGAACCAGAGCCTCGAATTCACTATCGGTGACAATATATTCAAACCAGTCCACATTAGCCACCATGCGCCGCACCTTATTATCATGGTTCTTTTCAGAGCCAAAATACTGGCTTACCCGGTTTTTTAGAGCTTTTGCTTTGCCGATATAAATAATTTCCCCCGCCTTGTTGTGCATCAGATAAACCCCAGGCTCCAGCGGAAGTTTCATGGCCTTTTGCCGCAGTTCTTTCTTTTTTTGTTCTTGCTCCGTCATATGCCGACCTCTTTAAAGAAAATTTTCCACCGCAGGCTCTCCGCCCGTTTTGCCGCACGTCCAAAAGAATTGGAAAATAAAAAAGAGCCCCCTTATGCTAAGGAGGCTACTAACGGTAACTAGGAAACTTACTCAGCGAAGCCAGATTCCACCAGTTTGATCAAGCTGTCCACAGCCTGCTCCTCATCGGCCCCGTCTGCAATAATACGGATGGTAACACCGCCTACAATACCCAAAGACAAAACACCCAGTAAACTTTTCGCATTTACTCTTCTTTCTTCTTTCTCTACCCAAATAGAAGATTTAAACTCATTCGCCTTTTGGATGAAGAAAGTAGCAGGGCGGGCATGAAGGCCAACTTGATTTTGAACCAGTACCTCTTTTGCACACATGAAAATTCACTCTCCTACAAATCGTCAGAAATATTTTGTTTATGGTTTTGTCAGCGGAACAATCCGTCTAACTGTAAAAGAAATTTTAGAGTTTACTGTCATTATATCACATTTCTTGCGTCCGTCAACACATATGCCTCATTTTCGGATGACTGAACAGAGCCCAACTTTTCCAAAAGCGCCAATTTGTGTATTTTGCTTGTCTTGTGGAAAACTTTTTGCCCATTCTGATATGGAAAAGGGGATAATGGCCCTTTTCTGGCTAAAACGCAGGCTTTTTTCGACAATATGCCTAAAAAATATTTTTCTTTCTGCCCTCTCTTTTATTCCAAAAGCAACCTCTCATCCTCAGCGTTGAGAGGCAATTTCTCCCATAAGTCCGGCCGGTTCAATCGAGTGATCTTCAGCGATTCTCTCCTGCGCCATTTCCGAATATTTTCATGATGGCCGCTCAGCAGTACCTCCGGCACCTGCCTTCCCCTCCAGAGCTCCGGCCTGGTATATTGAGGGTATTCCAAAAGCCCGGAATAGTGGCTTTCTTCCACAAAACAAGCCTCTTCAGAAAGGACGCCCGGCAGCATACGGCTCACAGCATCCGTCAATATCATGGCAGGCAGTTCTCCGCCTGTCAGCACATAATCGCCGGTTGAAACCTCTTCCACTCTATACTCGTCCAAAAGCCGTTGGTCTATCCCCTCATAATGGCCGCAGAGGAGCAGCAGGCCTTTTTCTGCCGCCAAACTCTTTGCCATAGCTTGGTCGAACACTCTCCCCCGAGGAGACATATAGAGGATACGAGGCATCCAGCCCAAATGTTCCATAAGGGTATCGATACACCTGGCAAAAGGCTCTGCCCCCAGCAGCATCCCTTTTCCGCCACCGAACACCGTGTCATCTACCCGTTTTCTAAGATCAGGGGAAAAATCGCGCAGTCGGTGACAACAAACCTGCAAAAAGCCTTTTTTACGAGCTTTTCCCACAATGCTCCCACCTAAAATCTGGTCGAACATTTCCGGAAACAGCGTGACAATATCTACACGCATCAAGCCTTTTCCCCCTCATCATCAAAAATACCGGGGATTGGTAGCAGCCAAATAATCTCTTTTTCCAGATCGATCTGCTTTATCATATGTGCGACGGCCGGAAAAAGGTAATTTTTTCCCGCGCTGTTTTGGATTCGGTATACGTCGTTGGCGCCAGTGGCAATGACCTCTTTCAAGATGCCATATTCTTCTCCCGTATTTCCGTCAAAAGCCCTGAGGCCAATCAAGTCTTGCAGAAAAAAACGCCCGGGCTTCAGCTTCACATCTTCCCGGTCCAGCCAAAGCACCTGGCCCCGCAGGACGTCGGCCTGTTCTACCGTATCCACACCCTGAAGCTTTAAAAGTACCTGGCCCTTATGCACGCGAGAAGAAACAAGCGGCAATTTTGTTTTTCCGCCGTTAGTATACAAATTTTTCAGACCCTTGAGGAATTCCGGAGAATCGCTCCAGGGCTCCACCCGAAGTTCTCCCCGCACGCCGTGTGTGCCGACAATTTTCCCGGTTTCTATAAATCTCTGTCTCATAATTTCTCCTTGAAGGCAAAACAAAAAAGGGCTTCCGCCCTCCCTTGTTTAGTCTATTTCCACCATGACCTTTTGGTCGCTCCGGGCGGCGGCCGCGCGCATAACCACACGAATAGCCTTAGCAATGCGGCCTTGCTTGCCGATTACCCTTCCCATATCTTCTTCCGCCACATGAAGATGGTATACCATAGCGCCATTTTCTGACTCTTCTTCTGTGACTACGATCTCCTGAGGGTTTTCTACCAACCCGGAAGCAATGGCTTTCAATAAATTCTGCATTCCCGTACTACTCCTTTCCGAACAGGGCAAACCAAAAAGTTAGATTACACCATGCTTTTTGAAAAGAGCCTTTACTGTGTCGGTGGGCTGAGCGCCGTTCTCCAACCACTTCTTGGCCTTTTCGGGATCTACCTTTACCACGCTGGGTTCTTCCATCGGATCGTAATAACCGATCTCCTCAATAAAGCGGCCATCCCTGGGGAAGCGAGAATCTGCCACTACAATGCGGTAAAAGGGAGCCTTTTTCGCACCCATTCTCCTGAGCCTGATTTTTACTGCCATGTTTTTTCCTCCTATACTTTTGTCGTTAATAACTTATGTTTTTCTATGTCAACTCCGGAAGCCCGGAACTGATCTCAAAACGGAAGGTTCATCGGCGGCATACGCCGTTTTCCTTTTCCTTTACCGCCAAACTGCTTCATGAGCTTCTGTGTCTGTTTAAACTGGTTCAAAAGGCGGTTTACATCTTCCACCTTCATACCGCATCCAGCAGCAACACGCCGTTTGCGGGAAGCATCCAAGGACTCAGGGTGGGAACGTTCATAAGGTGTCATGGAGAGGATTATGGCGGCGCTTCGATCCAGCACCCGGTCATCGATGTCCATATCGTCCAGCTTATTTCCCATACCGGGAAGCTTGGAGAGGATTCCCTTGATCGGCCCCATTTTACGCACCTGATTGAACTGCTCCAGCATATCGTTTAGATCAAGCTTATTATTCATAAGCTTTTGAGCGGTTTTCATGGCTTCCTTTTCATCCAGCTTCATCTGGGCATCCTCGATGAGGCTAAGCACATCGCCCATGCCCAAAATACGCCCGGCCATGCGATCGGGATGAAAAATTTCCAAATCGGACAGCTTTTCTCCTGTACCCGCATATTTAATAGGCTTCCCTGTCACTGCCTTTACAGAAAGGGCGGCGCCGCCGCGGGTATCGCCATCCAGCTTTGTCAGAATGACACCGGTAATGTCTAAAAGATCGTCAAAGGCTTTGGCAACATTTACGGCCTCTTGACCGGTCATCGCATCCACCACCAATAAGATATCGGTAGGGACTACTGCTTCCTTAATTCGCCGCAGCTCATCCATCAGTTCTTCATCGATCTGTAAACGGCCGGCGGTATCGATAATCACATAATCGTTCCCGTAATCCTTCGCATGCTTTACTGCCTCCACTACGGTGAGCACCGGGTCTTGAAGACCCTTTTCATAGACGGGAGCTCCTGCTTTTTCCGCCACCACTTGCAGCTGCTTAATAGCCGCAGGCCGGTAAATATCCCCCGCCACCAGCAAAGGGCGGTGACCTTGGCTTTTCAACAGATATGCCAGCTTGGCCGCATGGGTAGTTTTGCCTGCGCCCTGTAGGCCGCACATCATAACAATGGCAGGCGGATGAGCAGGCATCCGCAGCCGCTCTTCGCTGCCGCCCATTAGATTTGTCAACTCTTCGTTGACGATCTTCACTACCATTTGGCCAGGCGTCAAACTTTCCATCACTTCGGCGCCCGCCGCCCGTTCTGACACTCTATTGGTAAAATCCTTTGCTACTTTATAGTTTACGTCCGCCTCCAGAAGGGCAAGACGCACTTCCCGCATGGCCTCTTTCACGTCGGCCTCTGTCAGCTTCCCTTTGCTGCGGAGCTTTTTAAAGGAATTGCTGAGTTTTTCTGCCAAGCCTTCAAATGCCACTGCCCTGCCCCCTTTCAAGGAATCTCATTTTTGCCCTTACTCTTCCGCAATTAACGCGGCCCGTTCTAAAATTTCCGCCGCGTTTTCCCGAATGATTTCATCATCGCCAGTTCTGCTGTTCTGCTCCTGAATATTCACCGCGCAATCGCAAATAGCGGTGAGCACCTCCTGTACAGCCTGGAACCGGGAGGCCAGTCCCAGCTTTTCTTCCATTTCCAAAAGCTGCTGCTCCGCCCGTTTAATGGCATCCCGAACGCCTTGCCGGGAAATATCCCTTTCCAAGGCGATCTCAGCCAAGGAAAGATCCTCATTATAATAAGCTTCCACAACCTCCCGCTGGGTCTCTGTGAGCATATCGCCGTAAAAATCCAGCAGAAACGTAATTTTTAAATCTTTCGCCATGACTTTTCTCCAAATAGAAGCCCAAATTTTTACAAGGAAGCACGCCGTATCCCAAGAAACTTCACTTTCCCTGTAAAGTTTTTTTCTTTACAGCAATAGTGATTATACACGGTCTCTCTCCGTTTGTCAACCGCGCTTCTTAAGAAAAAACGAAAAACACCGGAAAATGGGGAGGTTTTCTTTGCTACCCCAAAATATCGTGATCTTTTCCTCACAAAATCCTAGCACTCGTGTCTCTTTTTTATTCCTTTCCCGATGCGAGGAGTTCAAAGGAAAGCCAGACATAGACTTTTGCAGCATGAAAAAAATGGATTAATCGGACAAATGTATTCTCGCGTTCCAGAAAAAATCGCACAAAAAATTCTTTGGCAAAGAGACAGTTCTTCGCCAAAGGATCTTCGGGCTCATTCCGTTACCAGCAGCATTGCCTGACGGTACTTGTTTTGCTTCCACTGCACCATCAGGTCATGGCCCCGGTTTTCCATTTCCAGCAGGGTCTCCCGGTAGATCTGCTCCACCTCGCTCTGGGGCGTGGAAACGACGATGCGTACCACCTGGATTTGCCGGCAACTTTCCACCGCCTTATTGGCGGCGATCAGGTTCATGAATTTGTCCGCCGTACATACGGTGGCCTCCACCGGCACCCCGGTCAGTTTCTCCAGACGGCGGGGATCCGGCAGCAGGCAGCCGTATTCCGAAAGCTCGCCTCCCTCTCGGGTGATGAAGGCCCATTGCAGCTTGGGAGCCGGCAGGGACGGCAGGGCCTGAAAGCCCGGGTCCTTTGTCCCAGCCAAAGTCCCAAGCAGAAGAGCAAAAACCTCAGGTATGAGCAGTGCTCCCATGAGGAGGAGCCGTTTTCCCTTTCTGTTCACGGTTTTCCCTCCTTCCTGGGCGCTGTCATGGGAGAGAAGCGCCTAAAAGCGCAGAAACAAAACGCTGTGGGGCGGTATACGTACGGAGCGAGCCGTCAGGGCCTCATCCAAAACGTCCTTTTTCTCAAAGACGGAGGGCGGCAGGACGGTTTCGCTGAAATAGAGCGCCGCCTCCCGGCAGGGGCCAAAAGAGGGGAAGTCCACCGTTTTCTCCTTGCGGAATGAGGCGTTCACCACCGTGGCGATGTACCCGCCCTCCGGGCCGCTGGTCACCACCGCCTCCTGGGCAGCGGAGCACAGGCGGTTCCCCGCGTGGCGCCGCATCAGGGAGAAAATCTGCCCCTGCGCCGTCAGGGCTACGCCCTCCGGCCCGACGCACAGCATTCCCTCGTTCACCGCCTGGAAATGGCAGGCCAGGGCGACGCCGCTTTTTTCCGACTCCTCGATCAGCAGGTGCATGGCCAGCGCGGCATAAATGCCGTCCGTCACGCTGGAGGGGCGATACCAGGCGTACCAGACATTCCACTCGTCCAGGGAGATCCGCACGCCGGGTTCAAGCCATTGCCTGGACTGATGGATCAGCTGGCGCATTCGCGAAACAGAGGTAATGCACCGGTTGTACTCCTGCTCTACCGTGGCGGGGCTGGTGTAACAGGGAGCGTACCCATAGTAGTGCTGGGAGATCAGCCGGGAAATGCCGGAAAGGGGCCGGGCGGACAACTCCGACCATTCCTTGCTGGGGTATGGACCCGAGGAACAAAGGCTCAGGTTCGGGGAGACCTCCAGCATTTTCCGGCCGTTTTCCAGGGCGGTCTGGCAGTAGCCCCCCGGGGTGTTGTCCCCCTCCATGTGGCCGTACCCGAACTCGTTCCCCAATGACCAGAACTGCACGTGATACGGCTCCTCATGCCCGCGCTGCGCCCGCAGGCGTCCGTATTTCGTGTCGCTGCCGCCGTTGCAGTATTCCACCCAGGCGGCGTTTTCCTTCGGGGTGTTCCAGCAGGGATTGATGGTGATAAACGGCTCCGCCCCGATCTCCCGGCACAGGGCGATAAAATCATCCGTGTTGATCTCGTCATAGTCATAGCCCATAGTATGGGGCTGGGTCTCCAAGCCCAGATAGGACTGCAGGGGCGCACGCATATCCGCCGGGAGCAGCCCGTCCATCCAGTTGTACTCCCCGGCGAAGTTCCCGCCTGGCCAGCGCAGCACCCTGATCCCCATTTCCTTCAGCTTATCCACCACATCCCGGCGCATCCCCTGGAAATTCTCCTTTGGCATCAGGGACAGCGCGCCAAAGCAGACGGCCCCCTCCCTGTCCCAGCAAACGCGGATATCCGCGTCAGGATCACTCACGCTGGGGGTCAGCTCGAGCTCATAGCGGGTCCAGTCCCCCACCTCCACCAGCAGGTCCCGCCGGTCATAGACCTCGCTCCCCGCCCGGTCAGTCAGGGACACCGAGAGGGGAAGGCTCTCCCTGGCCCGGACCACTGCGGCGAACAGATAGGTTTTCCCCTTCTGGACAGACAGGCCGTGCTGCCCCAGCCCAGCAGTATGGCATGGATTGAACACGCTGAGAGAATTGCACTCCAGGATGCGGTTCATATGGTAGCCCTCTCCGTGGCGGGTGTAGGGCCGGTCAAAGGTAAAGACCGCCTCCTGACCGATGGGATACCACTCCATGGCGCAGCCCCGGCAGGCGGTGGGCTTTCCGGCAAATTTTCGGTTGCGCAGCATCTGGGCGGACAGTCCGCCGTGGATGCAGGAGCGGGTGTGCTCCAGATTGCTGCCGAAGAGATAGTCCGGCACCATCAGATCACCGGGAGCCGTAAGCCGCAGAGAGCAGGGCTTGTCCTCCCCCGTTTCCTCTCCGCCGGCCCCGGGGCCATCTAAGTTGCTGCTGCGGGCCACATTTATCAGCTCGCCGCTGAGGATCTCCACCACGCTGACCCGCAGCTCCGCCGCCAGCCGGTTCAAAAGAGCGATGTCTGGCAGGCTTTTCCCCCGCTCCCACTTGGATACCGCCTTGTCGGTCACATCCAGCCGCTGAGCCAGCTGGGCCTGGGTCAGGCCTAAGCCCAGACGCAGCCGGGTGATCAGGCTCCCTGTCTTAGTCATGTTCATTCTTATCTCTCCCCCTTGACGTTTTTTCAAGAATACCACAAAGACGGCCCGGGGACAACCGACCAATGGTTTACTGCCCACCCTTCAAAACCCTGCGGACTATATATTCCCTCATCCCTCTATAAACACCGCCGCCTCATAACCCCTCAAGCTCCCGGAGAACACCTTCCCGGTGATCCTATCCAGTCTCCCCCGCAGCTCCGGTAGGGAAACCGTCCCCTCCCCGGCATAGTGCCAGATCTCCCCACGATCAGCGCCTCCGGCTTCACCGCCTTGACCTCCCGCCGGAACCGCTTCCAGAAGGCGTGGCTTATTTCGTCCGCCACGCCCAGCCGCCAGCCGTCGATATCGCACTTCCTTATCCAATAAGTGGCGACGTCAATGACAAAATCCGCTGTCTCCTGGTTCTGAATGCCTACCTAGTTGATTACCGTCTGAAACTGGCGGCAAAGCAGCTGTCGGGAACAGACTACCGGATCATTGATGTAACGGAGAACTGCGGATTTCATAATCACTCGTATTTTACACGGGCCTTTCGAGAGAAGTATCAGATGACGCCGACGGAGTACAGGAGAGTTTCCTGCATGGGTAAGGAATAAAATGGGAAAGGCCGGGGGTGCTCCCGGTCTTTCCTCTAATGAATTATTATCCAGGCTATTTATCCGAAAACAGGCACACGCTTTATCACGCCACCCTCCATAGCGGACTGGTGGGCGCAGATCCCCACACCGGTCCAGTAGGCGCCGTCGATGTCACTGGGGACAGGGTCCCGGTCCTCTAAAATGCTCCGAACGAACTCATGAACCAGGTGGGGATGGGATCCCCCGTGGCCTCCGCCTTGGAGGAACGCCAGGTGGGGATTGCTGTCGTCATACACCGTTTGCCGGGTAAAGCGCCCGATCTCCGCGGGCAGACGGTCTGCGTAGTCGGGGATTTCGATACGTTCTTCCGTCACCAACCCTCCCCGGCCATAGTCGTTCATCACATGTCCGGCATGGGGGTCGAATGCCATGGAGAACAGCACCGGCTGCTCGGCTTCCAGCTGCTGCCACTCAAAGCTCCTCCGTTCGCCGTAAATGTTGAAGCTCTCTGTGTAGCCCCGGGCCACATGGTAGAGGAACCGGGCCATTTCGATGCCCACGTCGCTGTCTTTCAAGGTGATCAGGGCCGACTCAAAGGCATATGGGCAGCCATATGCGGCTTCCACCTCCTTGCGCACCGCGCCGGAGCCCTTGCAGTACACGCTCTCCGGGCGCTTGCCCAGCAGCATCAGGCAGGGGGCCACCGCATGGGTAGGGTGCATCAGGGGCGGGAAGCCCAGCCAGTACTGTGGCCAGCCCTCCATGTCCTGGTAGTGGGCGCAGCGCATGAACTGGATCCTGCCCAGCTCCCCCTTTTCGTACAGGTCCTTCACATACAGGAATTCCCTCCCATAGACAGATGTTTCCATGAACATATAGTGCTTCCCGCTTTTTTTCCGGGCCTCGATGACTTGGTGCAGTTCGTCGAGGCTCATTCCCATTGGAATGGTGCAGGCACAGTGCTTGTTCGCGTTCAGCGCCCGCACAGACAGGGGAGCGTGGGTGGCCGGGGGCGTTACCAGATGGATCGCGTCAATGGTCTCGTCCGCCAACATGGCGTCAAAATCCGTCAGCCGCTCTTCCAGCAGGAACTTGTCGCCAATCTTGTCCAGCTTTTCCCGGTCGACATCCACCAGTACCAGGGAATCCACATCCGGGTGTTTCAGGTAGATGGGCACAAATTCCGCGCCGAACGAGACCCCTACCAACGCCACTCTGAGCTTGCCATTTTTCATTTCGTATCCTCCTTGGGTGTTTTGACAGCATCATACCGCGATACCGGGGAAAAGTCTATGGAGGGAACGAAAAGGATATGGAAAAAATGGATATTTTTGTTCATCCTCACTTGACTTTTCCCCCCGGCTCGGCCTATTATGAAATGGACTTATTGGAAAAGGCAGGTGCGGCATCTATGGATACCGGACAAGGGATCTCCCGGTGGTTCCGGCTGACAGGGGAGGCCCATGTGGAGATCGTGGATAAATTCAGCGGCGGGAACGTACACCCAGACCGGGTGATGGCCCAGTGGGTCCTGGTGCTGATGATCAACGGAACGCGGACCTTCCGCATCTATGGGGAGGACCATGTGGTTCACAGCGGAGAATTTTTCTTGCTGCCGCCATATGTGCGGCATTACGGGCTTCAGTATGACCAACATGAGGCGTATTTCGCTCATTTCCAGGCAGAGGGGGCAGAGTCCCCGCCTCCGGCAGAGCTGGATCCCGGCCACATCCTGCTGCCCTTGTGGGGGCAGGTCCCCTTGGAGCTCTCCTGCTTTGACCTGATGGAGTATGCGGCCTGCCACCGGGCTCCGCCCTTTTTCAGCGAGAGTTTCCTCTCTTCCCAGATCCAGGCGATCCTGTACCAGCTAAGCCTGGCTATGCAAAAAAAGAAACTGTGGTCCAATAGGGAAAACAGAATGGCCCTCCGGATCTTGCGATATATCGATAACAACAAAGGCCGGCAGCTGCAAAACCAGGACTACGCCGCCGCGTTTGGCAGAACTTACCGCCATCTGAATGCCATTTTTCAGACTGTGTACGGCGTGACGATCAAGCAAATGCAGGGGATCCTGCGGGTGGATCAGGCCAAGCGTATGCTCAGCTCCGGCCACACCATTTCGGAAACCAGTGCGGCCTGCGGGTTTGAGGACTATTTTTACTTTTTGAAGGTGTTTAAAAGCAAAACAGGCATGACACCCTCCCAGTACCAGGAAGCCTATCCCGATACCCATTGACCGGCAGGAAAGCACGCCGTCTCCCAGCGGGGCGGTGTGTGTTTTTGTGCCCCGGGGCGCTTCCCGCTTTTGGGGGGAGGCCCGGCCCTTAATTGAGGGTAAGCAAAAGGCCGGGATCGCTCCCAGCCTTCCCACAGATATGGTTCTATAATAAATGTTGGGGTCAGGTGGTGAGGCTGGCCCCAAAGCTATATCTATAAGTTGAGCATAGAGATAAAATCCTTTACAATGAATGTACCCCTACAACAAGGAAAGGAAGAAAAAGCTCTATGCCTAATCAGGATTATACTGCAAAACTTCTGAATTTGGAAGATGTAATGATCACCAATGTGGAAAATATTTCTGAGAAACTCCACATCTATATCGAGCTTCCTCGAAAAGAGCATACTTGCCCTGCCTGTGGAGCTGTCACAGACCGTGTACACGATTATCGGATGCAGACGGTCAAGGATGTTCCTCTGGCAAGAAATACCTTCTTGCCAGAGGAAGCGCCGTTACCGCTGTTGCTGTGGCAAACGTTTTTTTGAGAGCAACACTCTCCTGCCCGAGCTTTCACTCCGACTCGATTTCGGTTATTCCTCTACCTCAACTATTGACATAGAGGCGAAAAAAGCGGCCACATTAGGCCGCTTTTCTCTATTTTGGGTTTAAAGCTTTTCGAAAGAATCTTTCCCCAAACCGCAAACCGGGCAAACCCAGTCTTCCGGTACCTGCTCCCAAGGAGTGCCGGGGGCCACACCGTTATCGGGATCGCCAACAGCAGGGTCATACTCATAGCCGCAAGGGCAAGCATATTTCTCCATTGCTTTTGTCCTTTCCTGCGCCACACAAATTCACTTCTGGCATAGCGCAAAACTAGATTATCTTTATTTTTTCCCAAACAATCCGCCAATAAACTTCCCGGCCTGGTCAAAATTAATCTTTGCCTTTACGCCTTCCACAATTTGCCGGAGCTGTTCTTCCGGAAGATCTACTCCCAACAGCTTTTCCGCCGTCTTGACGGGGTCTTTGAGAAACTGCTCCCGCAGCTCATCATCGTTTTTCAGTTTATCCAGCAGTTCTTCTATCTTCTTTTTGATATCCACGGCTTATTTGAAATACCGCTCCAGCAAGCCCTTGAAAGCTTTTCCGTGGCGGGCTTCGTCCCGAGCCATTTCATGGACAGTATCGTGAATCGCGTCCAGGTTCTGCTCTTTTGCAAGCTTAGCCAGGGCGACCTTACCGGCAGTAGCACCATTTTCGGCTTCTACACGCATCTCCAGGTTCTTCTTAGTGGAGTCGGTGACAACCTCACCCAGCAACTCGGCAAACTTGGCGGCATGCTCAGCCTCTTCTAAACCGGCTTTGAACCAGTAATCACCGATCTCGGGGTAACCTTCCCGGTAAGCCACACGGCTCATAGCCAAATACATGCCGACTTCGCTGCATTCGCCGTTAAAGTTAGCCCGCAGGCCTTCCAGAATTTCCTCGCTGCAGCCCTTTGCGACGCCAACCACATGCTCGGCGGCCCAAGTCATACCGGCATCCTGCTCTTTAAATTTCTCTGCAGGAGCGCTGCAAACAGGGCACTTTTCGGGAGCAGAATCGCCCTCGTGAACATAACCACAAATCGTGCAAACAAACTTTTTCATGCTAGTTTCCTCCAATTTTATAATAAAATAATAGAACACCTGCTTCTGGGTGACCTGAGTCACCTGTCTTTCCTACATGCATCACAAACGCCCCGAAACATTACACCGGCTTCTTCTACCAGCAGCCCAGTTTTTTCTGACATCTGCCACAGCTCTTCTTCTGTGAAAAACGGCTCGGAAATATCAATCAACGCGCCACATTTCTTACAGACGAAATGGGCATGGGGCTCTATTTTCCCGTCAAAATGTTCCTGGCCGTTTATCACGCCCACACTTACCGCTTTCCCTGTTTCACAGAGTTTTTTCAAATTTCGGTAAACTGTGCCTAAACTTAAATTGGGGTACCGGGGCCGCAGCTGGGAATAAACCCAATCGGCAGTAGGATGGATATTTGTCTCTTGCAAGGTGCTTAAAATTGCCATCCGTTTCCTGCTGAAATTTTCTCTTTTTTCCATTTCGGATCTCCTTTGGATCGGCTAACAACGGGAGCTCCTAGAATTTTTTCCCAGAGCCGCAGCTTGCGTAAAAACCATCAAAGCCGAAAGACGATTTCGAAAGTTTCAAAAAATTGGGCTTCACTTTTCCTTCTCACTCGCTTTTCCATTCTAAAACAAAAAGCAAAGCCGTTCCTTAAAACATTACGTTTGCTACAGATGATAGTGTATCACAAATTTCCCCATTTGTAAATAGGAATAATTCTTAATTTTATTTTTTAACGTCCCCAAGAAGCTTTACCAAAGACCTCTGGCTGTTTTCCTCGCTGACTGCTACCAATTCGTCTCCCGTTTGCAGTACGGTAGAACCGTTGGGAATTGTGAGTTCACCGCCACGGATCAAAGAAATCAACAGTGAGCCTTTCGGAAATACAATATCCTTTAACGCCACCCCATCCAAAACACTGTTTTCCGGCAGCAGAATAGAGCATATCCCCGCTTTGCCTTTGTTCAATGTGGCAATCAGGTGCATGTGCTCCAGGTTTGCCTCCTGTTCAATGAGCTTAGAGATGATATCGGTACTGCTCACAGTGTTCTGGATGCCCAACACCCGAAAAGTTTCAATGTTCCGGGGATCGTTAGCCCGGACGATCACCTTTTTGGCGTGAAAATAATTCTGGGCAAGCTGTGCCGCCACCAAATTATCCTGGTCTTGGCCTGCAACCGCCATAAACACATCGGTGTCCTTTGTTTCTGCCGCTTCCAACACATTGACGTTGGAGCCATCCCCCCGAAATACTACTGCGTCCAAGTCATCGGCCAGCTTTTCGCAACGCTGCTTATCCCGTTCGATCAAATGGACCTCATGGCGCCTTTCCAACATGATCCTCGCCAGGTTCCAACCCACCTTGCCGCCGCCCATAATCACGATTTTCATACTTGCGCCCCCTATTCTGTGTTAATCAATCTTCCGGCTCACCACCACGGAATCGCCAGCGGCAAGCATGATCTGGGTATCTTCTGTTTTCAGTAGGAATTTCCCATCGCCCTTCAGCACTCCAAAAAGGCCGTCACCCGGGCGTGTTTCCAACTGAGTAAGATATTTCCCCACTTGCTTTTTTTCTACCGGAAGCACCGAAAGCGCCACCGTAGTTGCGCCAAAGGTGACCTGCTTGCTCTGCATAGGGCTGGTGAGGGCAGAAACAATCTTTTCTCCCGCCATGTTGGTAGGACATACGCTTTTCAAACCAAAGCTTTCGAACACAGATTCCCGGTAAGGGTCGGAAATGCGGGACACCACATTTTCTATACCAAACACATTTTTGGCGATCTGCCCCACTGTAATATTCAAATTATCATCGGCAGTTGTGACGGCAACCGCATCACAACTTTCAATACCCGCATTCTTTAACGCCTCAATATCCATAGGAAAGCCCACGGAGGTCACGCCGTCAAAGTCGGAATCCAGCAAGGATAAGTTCTCTTCACTTTCATCGATCACGGACACATCATGCCCGGCGGCATCTAACATTTCCGCTACCTTTCTGCCCAAAAGGCCGCCGCCTACCACCAAAACATTCATGAATACTCCTCCTCCTTTTCAAAGCTTATCTCAATACAGGAAACGGCCGGATCCCTCCAAACGTCCAGATCCAGCCACATATTTGATATTCCCACTGTCTCAGGTGTTTTAACTCTCGCCGTCTTCCAAATCCCGCGATGCCGTGGACGAAGCGCTCGATTCCTTGGAAGAAGCAGAATCACTTTCCGAAGGGCTTTCTGAACTGCTTTCCGAAGAGGAACTCTGGGTGCTTCCAGAAGCGGAGCCAGAACTTCGCAGCTTCGCAGCCTCTTCCATGGTGACTTCCCTTACTGTGGAAAACTCTGCGGAAATATAGGCTGTTTTCCCTTCATATTCTATTTGATACCAGCCGTCCTTGGCCGTTTCTACCATTAAAAGAAACTGGTCACCGGTTTCGGCCATACCCAAGATTTCCCCTTCCGTGGAAGCTTCTTTTCTAACATTAAGGCCGGGATCCACTTTACTCACCTCCGCTACTTTCACCATTTGAGGCTCCGGCGTAGGCGTGGGGGCTAAAGTGGGCACAGCAGAAGGAAGGGACGTCTCCTCTTCTTTGGAATCGTTTCCGCAGCCTCCAAATATCGCAAAGCAAAACACCAGTAAGACCAATATTCCAAGCTTTTTCCCGTTCACAATTTCTCCTCCTTTTCAAAAAACAAGGACCTTCTTTTAGTATTGTAGCATAAAATGCAAAAATATCCAATGCTTTTTCCCAATTCATTGTTTTCGACAAAACTCCCTTTCGTTCTTTGGCAGAAGCTTCGGCCCGCAGGGAACAGACTCTCGTGCAAAGGTTGCTACTATCTTTTACCGTTTTGTTGAACTCAAAAGCTCTGCGCTACAATTTTTGAAAACAAGCAAAATCCCTCGACAGGAAAATAGCCCTGTTCGAGGGACCTGTTGCTGCAAAGCATAGAAAACTTCCCAGGTTTCTCGGCGATTTTTTATTGCAATACCAACACCAGAGCGGTAATATCGTCTTCGTGACCGTCGCTCCTACGCTTTTTGGCCTCTTCTGTAATGCGCTCTGCAATGGTGTTGGGGTTTTCCTCTTCATCACAGTTCGCCACAAAATCTACCAGCCATTCTGTACCGGAAGCTACTACTCCGTCGGACACCATCACCACCATATTCCCTTCGGAAAGCTCTCGCCGAGCGCAGGCAAACTCCACAGAGGGCATGACCCCCACCGGCATGGAAGCTGCCTCAATGAGCTCGGTCTTCCTGCCCTTTCGTACGACAGTACCTGCCGCCCCGGCCTTCCGGAATTCCGTTTTTCCTGTAAACAAATCGATACAGGCAATATCTATGGTAGCCAAGGATTCGTCGCCGCTTTTCGCCAAAAGGGCAGAATTTACCGTTTGTACCATACTGTCAAATCCTATTCCTGCTTTTAAAAGACTTTCCGACATAGCAGCCGTCATGGCACCGTCTACCGCGGCTCTCCCTCCTGTGCCCATGCCGTCGCTGAGTATAGCCACCAACCGGCCGCATCCATCATAAAACACGTTAGTACTATCGCCGCAGAAGGCGGCATTTCCAGCGTTATATTGGGAAAATCCCCGGGCTACTTCGTAAACGGGACGTTGGCACATCTGAATGCGGCACCGGTCTTCCGTATTGCTGACACAGGGCGGGGAAAATACCCGCCCGCAGGCGGCAGAGATCTCTCGGGTGAAGGTGCTGCGGTTGATGCGTTTTTGCCGTTCCTTTTCCACCTCCGCTTCCACAGTCATTCTGCCAAATTTATCTACCCTGCAGCAAACTTCTAAAGGCGTTAGCCCACTGTTGCGCAAAATTACTTCTACTCGCTGAGCTGCCTCCTCATCGAAATGCTGGTACAAGGAAAACTCTCCCGCCATCTCCTCTAAAATTCCTGCCGTAGTTTTGAAATGGCCCTCTACCACCTCACGAATCTGGGCGGCTCGCAGCTCGGCAGCCTCCCGCATCAAATACCGCTCGTAATTCTTATTGATAGTTTCCCGCATTTCTCCGGCCCGGCCGCAGCGTTCCGTAAAATCCTTGGTAAAATCGCTGCTTTCCAGCTTTCCTTTTTCCCGTAAAGCCACGGTAAATTGGGAAAAATTTTCCAAGGTTTGTTCTTTTCTTTTCCTCCAACATACGGAGCTCAAAGCACATCCGGCACAAATGGCCTCTGTGGCTTTATTATATACCTCTTGCAGGTTAGGTGCGCAGACGGCAGAAAGCTTTTTGGCAATTTCTTCTACGGAAGCGCACACATCTGTCAGCGCCTCCGAAGCATAACGGAGCCGCATGACAATATTTCCCCGCAGCGCACTGCCGCTGAGCGTATCTTTCCGCATGCCGAATAAGGCGCTCAGCCATTGGCTTTTCGGCAGGAACATGTAGAGGAGGGTGGCCACCGCCACCTCGATAGCCCCGGTAAAGATCTGTCCGCTGTCGCCCACCTGTAAAGAGGCCACTCCATGAGAAATAATGAAGGCAGCGGCAGCGGCCACTTTCCCCATAGGCGAAAACACACCCGCCATTAACCCGCCTAAGCCATAAGCTCCGGAAAGGTGAGAAAGCCCTGCGGTAGAAAGCCCTTGCAGCGCACCGGCGGCCACTCCGGCCACGGTACCTCCCCCGATCCCCCCCACTCGAGCACAGTAAATAACCATAAGAATCATGAGAATACGGCCAAGGGATACTCCGCCCACTGTCACATTGGAAAATGCCAATACCAGGATTCCCAGGCTCACCGTAAGAGCTGCCACATCTCCCGCTTCAAAAAGATCTCCTGCTCGCCGGCTTGTAAGGATCCCGGCGGCTCGGTGCAGGAAATAGGCACAGCCGCTTCCCAAAAAGGATTCCGCCACATACAAGGCTGCGGAATAGGTAAGCGAACCATTGAGAAACACCATGGTCATACCTGTAAGCAACAAAGGCAAAAAAGTGACTACCGGCGCGAACAGCACATGAGTATGGATATTTTGAAGCTCCGAAAGGGACCATCGAATGGCTACAGCGGCAATGAGCGCTGCCGCATACCTGGCAGGGACATAGGCAGGGGAAGGAATCAGGTACCCCAAAAAAGCTCCCAGCGCTGCTCCCCACATGCCAACCCGGGGCACCGCAGTCACCGCCGCCACACCAAAAGGAGAATACTTCCCAAATACAACGCCGCGGGAACAGATCAAGCCCACAAAAAAGCTACCTGTAATGGTTAACGCTTTTTGCGCATAAGAGGTATGTAAATATTCCCCCACTTTTGTGAAAACTTGCCGAACCTTACCTTCTTCCACCGAAAACACCGCCTCAAATAAATTAATTTGGAAACCAATTATGCAGGTTACGGAGGAATTATACCCAGGAAAACAAAAAATTTCTGTCACTTGGCGTCTGCACTTTCCTGTCACTTTTCTAGGATTTTTCTTTATATAAAAAAATTATGTAGACTTGATAGCTTTTTCTGACATAAAAAGTTATGTAAATAGATTATGTAATCAAAAAACGGCGAAAATTTCCTGTTTGACTTTTTTCCACAGAAAGTCTATAATAACAAAAACATGATACTCAAAAACCCATGACTGGGAGTAGTAACAAACGTGTCTTTCTATATCAGAGAGCCGTGGATTGGTGAGATACGGCAGGAAGCTGTTTGCGAATGGACCCACGAGGGCAGACCGGAACCCGCCTTGTTTTTTACATGGCGGACAGTATGGTTTGACGTTTTCCGCGTTAAGGAACACAAGCGGGCGAGAATAGATTTTTCGTCAATTTGGGTGGTACCGCAGGTTTCTTAGTATGCCTGTCCCTTCTTTCCTTTTGGGAGATGGGACAGTTTTTTATTTTTCGACCATTTTGCTTTTAGAAAGGAATTTGCAGCATGGAATACCAATTTTCTGACCGTGTAAAAAGCTTGAAGCCTTCCGCGATCCGCGAAATTTTAAAGAACTCCGCCGACCCCAGCGTGATTCCCCTTTCCGCCGGAAATCCCGCCCCGGACGCTTTCCCGGCGGAGGCTATTAACCGGATTTCGGCGGAGCTTTTACAGAACACCCCCATCGAGGCTTTGCAGTACAGTATCACAGAGGGCTATGTGCCGTTGCGCCAACACCTGACTTCCTATATGAAAGAAAAACATCATGTGGGCGGCGAAAACGACGACATCCTCATCACCAGCGGCGCTCAGCAGGTCATGGACCTGCTGACAAAAGCCCTGCTGAACGAGGGCGACACGGTGCTTTGCGAAGCTCCCAGCTTTATCGGCTCCCTAAACACCTTCCGTTCTTACAGGGCGAAGCTGAAGGGGATTCCCATGGAAGAGGATGGCATAAATATTCATGCGCTGGAAAACGCCCTGAACACGGAAAAGAACATAAAATATCTTTACACCATTCCTAACTTTCAAAACCCTTCCGGCATCACCATGAGCTTAGAAAAAAGGAAAAAGGTGTATGAGCTTTGCCGGGATCACGGTGTTCTGATCCTGGAAGATAACCCCTATGGCGACCTGCGTTTTGCTGGGGAGAATATCCCGGCCATCAAGTCCTTCGATGAAGAAGGCATTGTGATGTACGCCGGTTCTTTCTCCAAAGTGGTTTCTCCAGGCATGCGCATCGGCTACGCCATTGGCCCAAAGGCCGTCATTCAAAAGATGGTGGTGTGCAAGCAGGGAGAGGATGTACACTCCAATATTTGGGCGCAGATCGTGTGCCACCGTTTTATGACCCAATACGATTACGAAGCGCACCTGCGCAGGCTGCGGGAGATTTACGCCAGGAAAAGCCAGATCTTGCTGCAAGCCATGGAAGAGCACCTTGCGCCGTTGGTCACCTGGAGCAAATTCCAGGGCGGGCTTTTCGCCTGGTGCACCTTGCCGGAAACCATAGACATGTTGGCATTTGTAAAAAAGGCCATGGAGCGTAAAGTCTGCGTTGTCCCCGGCACCGCCTTTTTGACCGACGAAAACGCCCCATGCTCTTCCTTCCGCATCAATTTTTCTACCCCTACCGACGAACAACTGGTCAAAGGCATTCAAATTCTTGGCGGGACGGCCAAAGAAATGAACTGTAAATAAGGAGAAAGCTTTATGGAAACGACACAGAAGAAACGTATTCTCAGTATGATCCAGCCTACTGGGACTTTTACCCTGGGAAACTACCTGGGCGCTTTAAAAAATTTTGTTCGCTTGCAGGACGACTACGAATGTGTTTACGCTCTGGCCGATCTGCATGCCATTACGGTGCGTCAGGAACCCGCCCAACTGCGGAAAAACACCCTAGAGGCCTATGCCCTGCTCCTGGCCATGGGCATTGACTTGGAAAAAAGCATCTTCTTCATCCAGAGTCAAGTCCCGGAGCATTCCCAGCTGGCCTGGCTTTTAAACTGCTACACCCAATTCGGGGAGCTTTCCCGCATGACCCAATTCAAGGATAAATCCCAAAAACACGCGGACAACATCAATGCCGGCCTGTTCACCTACCCCTGCCTCATGGCAGCCGATATTTTGTTATACCAGGCAGACTATGTACCCATTGGCGCCGACCAAAAGCAGCATTTGGAGCTGGCCCGGGATGTGGCCGAACGCTTTAACGGCATTTACAGCCCCACCTTTACAGTGCCCGCCCCTATTATTCCAAAGCACGGGGCCAGAGTGATGTCTTTACAGGATCCCACAAAAAAGATGTCGAAATCCGATGAAAACGTCAACGGCTTCATCGCCGTACTGGACAGTCCCGACGTTATTATGCGCAAAATGAAACGGGCTGTTACCGACAGCGAATCTCAAGTCCGGTTCGCGGAAGGAAAAGACGGCGTCAATAATCTTATGGGAATTTACTCCTGTATCACAGAAAAATCCATGGAAGAAATTGAGGCGGAATTCGCTGGGAAAGGCTATGGCGATTTTAAGACGGCAGTGGGAGAGGCCGTTGTGGAAGAGCTGCGCCCCATTCAGGAAAAATTCCAACAGCTCATTGCCGACAAAGCCTATTTGGAGCAGTGCTACCGTGAAAACGCTCCCAAAGCCCAAGCCATCGCAAGCCGCACCCTTTCAAAGGTCATGAAAAAAATAGGTTACCTGCGGTAACGCAAAAAGAGCAGGAAAAGGGGATTCTCCCTCTTCCATGCTCTTTTTTTGTTTTCACTTCTTCCGTCCGGCACCCAAAGCTTCCAAAAGTGGCGCAATATATTCTTCCGAAGAAATGTCATAGGAACCGGAAATGGCAGCCACAAATTCTTCCTGCCCTTCTTTCTTTCCCTTTTGCCGTTTCATAATAGAAGCAAAGGCTTTCATCATCAACCGGTCCATGGCCGGCATTTTTTCATAACGCAGGCCTCCCGGAAAATAGAAATGGGGAATTTTCCGCAGCTCTTCCGGGATGAAGTTTGTTTGCCACATTTTTTCAATGACTTCCGTCGCGTCTTTTGGCGCGGCGCCTGTGGCATATACCAGAAAGCGGGAAGCTTTGCTTTTTTCAAAAATCTTCTTTGCCTTTTTTAGCCCTTCTATGGTGCCTGCATGAAGCCTGCCGCCAAAGACCACGGTGTCGAAATCGGACATAGTTTCGGCCGTAACCCTTTTTAAATCGATCAGCATGCCGTTCACCTCTTGGGCAACCATTTGGGCATATTCCCGGGTAAACCCCGTCACGCTTTTATAGACAATTAAAACTCTGCTGTTTCTCATGCTTCCAATAACTTCCTTTCTTCTCGGGTAAAGTTTTATTCTTTAGGCTCCGGTTCCAGAACCGCCTTTAAAAAGGCCTCATAAGCCTGCTCCTGCTGTAAAAATATTTCATCGGCAGAAACTCCCGGTGATGTCACAGCGCATACAGCGCCCAGCCCTATGGTATAGAGTAGCATGTGCAAATGCAGCTGTTTCGCCTTTTCCAGCCCAACTCCCAGTTGGTCTGCTATGATCTTTGCCATATTTTGGTTGGCTTCTAAACGGTAAAAGTCTTCCAAGGAAGCCACATTCTCCCGCTTTTGGAAAAGAAACATCTCCAAAACATGGGGTTCTTCCTTTGCCAACCGCACGTAGGCCTGGCCCGTATGACGAAATAGATCAGGGCTTGCACTCTGGGCCGCGCCCGTGGCAGAGCTTCCGCCCGCCATGCAGGCTTCCACATACCGCGCAATAAAGAGCCTTGCCCTTTTTGCCACCTCGTTTCGCAGGCCCTCCATGTTTTCACAATAGCTGTAAATGGGCTGTACGGAGCAGTTCAGCTTTTGGGCAATACTCTTCACGGTAACCTGTCCTATTCCGCTGCTCCTGGCCAATTCAAACGCCGCACTCACTACCATTTCCTTGGTGATCCTTTGCTTTGGCATGATACCTCCTCAGCCGCACAAAACAAAATAATATAACTCATTTATATAACTATATTATATTGTTAAGTAACTCCATTGTCAAGGTTTTTCTCTTGCAGGAATCTTTCATGTTTTATATAATGAAAAAAAATAACAGAAAGGCGGAAACCGCATGCGTGCACCCTGCTTAAAGCCCGGCGGCACCATAGGCCTTTGCTCTCCCAGCCATATTCCCTTATATGAAGCCGTGCCGGGGCAAGAGCTTCCTTGGAGCCTGGAATATAAAAACATCATCGGCAAAATGGAAGCAGAAGGCTTTCAAGTAGTTACCGGAGAGAACATGTACAAAGATACCTGGGGCTACTTGGCCTCTGACGCGGAACGGGGCGCCGATCTCAACCAGTTGGCGGCCGACGAAAGGGTGGAGTACATCCTTTTCGGAGGCGGCGAGGGCAGTCCGGAGCTTTTGCCCCATTTGGACTTTGAGCAATTCCGGAAAAGCCCCAAGCGCATTTGCAGCTACAGCGACGGCACCACCATCTTGAATTCCATTTGGGCCATAACGGGCCTGGAGACCTATTACGGGCAAAACCCGGTTTATTTCACGGAAGCTACCGGCTACGACCGCCGTCATTTCGAAGGACACATTTTGAGCGATACCATGACCACCCATGAAAAGAACTCTTCCTGGCGCGCCTTGGCTCCCGGCAAGGCAGAGGGTGTTCTGGTAGGCGGCTACACCTTGAATTTCTGCCTGCTGCTGGGCACCGGATACTTTCCAGTAAGCCTGAACGAGCCTCATATTTTATTTTTGGAAGACCACGAAAAATTCAGTGGCCTGGGCCAGGTAAGCGCGTTTTTGGCCCACATAGAGCAAAGCGATTTTATGAAAACCGTCACGGGGCTGCTCTTCGGCAATTATTCAGACAAAGCCTGCCCCCAATTGTATGACCGGTTGGGCCTTCTGGGCCGGCGGCATCATATTCCTGTGGTGTATTGTGACGACTTTGGCCACGGGAAAAACCACGCCATCCTTCCCATTGGGCGAAAGGCCGTGCTGGATGCGGAAAGCCTCTCCCTGAATTATTGCCCCTGACTTGGCGGTGAGAATGGAGAGAGAAATTCCCCCAAACGAGATTTTTACAAAAAACGGAAGCCCTGCCCGTATGGGGAAAGCTTCCGTTTTTTCTTTTCTCTTCTTTTTCACAATGAAAACAATTTTATGGCGGAGCGGGAAGTGGTAGCACATAAGCTCCGAAGCCTATGCATCTCCGGCAGTAAAGTCCAAGTCATATCTTGTCCCATAAGAAAAGAGCACAGCGTCTGTAAGCCGAATGCAAAGGATGCAGGTATTTTCGTCGTCGAAATTGTTGTGGCCGTTATCGATCCAGGCGGAAAAGGCTTTTTTTAGTTTTTCGGCAATGTCTTTATTTTCGTTTTTTCCAAAATAGCCAAGGCTGCTCCCTTTCCCGTGTGCCGCAAACCATTCTCCGGCAAGGGCCACTGTGGGTTCTTTTTCTATCTGCCGCATCTTGTTGGAAAGGCCGTAAGTGATCACATAGAAGGCTCCATCCTCGTAAAAGGCATTGACATTGCGAACATAAGGGAGGCCGTTCTCTACCGTGGCTAAAGCCATGATATTATCTTTTCCAAACCTTTCGGCCATGATCTTTTTTACTTCCGGACTTGGCTTTTTCATTTTTTCTCCCCCTTTAGGTCATGCGGATGTCTTCGGCAAGCAATTTGAAAACTGCCAGGAACATTTCCGTGTCCTGCGGATATTTCTGCTTTAACAATGGGTATGTATTCTTCAGCTCTTCTTTTATGAGAGCTGAGCTCTCGGCCTCTGCTTTCCCCAATATTCTGAGCCATTTTCGGGTATGCAGGTGGTAGGAAGCAATGGCAATTTGGGGATTTGCCCGCAATTCCGAATATACGCTTTTCCGTTTATCGGTAGCGAAAAAAAGGACATTTCCCTGGGAATAGATCATCCCAAAAGGTCTCAGCTTGGGTTGGCCGCCCACGGAGGTAGCCAGGAAAAAATAACCGCAGTCACGGAGGAACTTACAGCAATCGTCAGCAGAAATACCGGTGATAATTTCCCGGCTTTCCAAAACCTCTTCCCGCAGCAAATAATCTATGCTGGCCCCAAAGATTTTGCTCAGCTTTATCAGCTTCTCTGTTTCCGGGAAAGCAGCGTTCATTTCCCACCTGGACACCGATTGCCGGGAAACCTCCAAACGTTCAGAGAGCTCCTCCTGGGTCATCCCACTTTTCTTCCGCAACAAAGCTAATTTTTCTCCTGTTGTCACGCTCCCGCCTCCCCTATTCTTAATAGTAATTTTTTATCGAAAAAACGGCAAGACACTTGAGGGTGCAAAACGTAAACTTCGGCGTGCAAATTTAACTAAAACAGAAAACGTTCCTTTAAAAACCTGCCCTCTCTTCTCCATTGGTCCATCGCACGGGCCAGAATTCGACTATTCGCAGATCAAAACAGAAATGTCGCATCGCGCCTGCGCCTGTGTCTTAGAAAAGTACACCTGTTCCAAGGGAATCCATTCCTCATAGAACCGCCGGGCCGTTTCGGGAGTGTTCCGTTTTGCTATGCGCGCTTTTTGCAACTGGGGAGAAATGCTCAAAAACACAGAAAGGTCATAATAGGGTGCAAGCTCCGGATGCATAGAATAGGCCCCCTCCACAACAGTGAGCCTTTTAGGCATAACCTCTACCGGGGCGCCCATCTTCCAAGTAGAACAGTCGAACCTGCGATAGGTCACCGGTTCTCCTTTTTTTAAAGGATGCAGCACCTCTTCTAAAAAGCGCTCCCGGTCCACATTGCCTCCCGGCTCCTCGTAGCGTTCTGCCGTCCTCTGCTCGGGACGCAGAAAAAAGTCATCCATATGGAACACCGTACCATCGTATAGGCTTGCCAGCATTTCGCCAAGGGTAGTTTTTCCGCTGGCGCTGCCGCCTTCAACAGCCACCACTGTCCGTCTCTTTTCCAGCATTCCGTCCAGCCTTTCGAAAAGCGGCAAAAATTTCACATACCGGTTTGCCACCACCCGGTATGCCGGGCGGTAGGCTTCGCGGAAGGCACGGGAATGGTGGAGAGCCGGGTACCCCTTTCCCTGCCATTCTTCAAGGGCTTCCTCAAAATCCGTTTGAGAAAAGGGAAGCTCCCCTTTTTTTACAAGCTCCCAGGCAACTTCCAGCCGGCGTTCCAATCCCGGCCTGCCGCCGGGCTCTTCCTTGGCGGAAAAAAAGAAAAGCTTTGCCAGGGTTTCTACGCTCAGGCCACGATCTAAACAGGCAAGGGGGACGCGGCTATAGGCGCCGTCCAGCATATCGATGCCGGGCCGGCCGCCTTCCAGAAGGCACTCCCTTTCCCCGCGGATGCGCTCCGTTACGGCTTCTAAAGAAGAAACCATATGTTCACAGCCGAAGGAGCTTTGGTAAAGATATTTAAACAGGTCTTGGGGCTGCAGCTTCGGGTAGGCCCGGCAGTGGGCCTTTAGCAATTCGGCGGTTCTTTCGTTGTGTTCCATCGTTTTTTTGTTTACTCCCTGAGGTCGATGATTTTGGGATTATCCAGCACCATAACAAGAACGGGGACCAGCACAAGCTGCACGATAATTCCGGGAATCGCGTTGGTGACCGCTCCCGCCAGGAACGCCGCGAAGGTAAAGCTGCCGCCGCTGATGCCCATGCAGATATACATGGCGGTTCCCCAAACCAGCCTGCCGGCAACCATCGCGATAAGCAGGGAGCAATAGATATAGGGCTTTTTACGGGGCAGCAGCTTGTGCATTAACCCCGCCACCGCGCCATAGGCAGCAACCTCAAAGGCCATACAAACAGCCGTGGGGAACAGCGGCGGCATCCCCAGCGTGAGCGAGCGAAACAGCGGGGCAATAAACCCGACAGCCAGCCCCCAGGGCCAGCCGCAGAGAAAGCCGCAAAGCAAGACAGGAAGGTGCATGGGACAAAGCATGGAACCAATTTCCGGAATTTGTCCCGTCAAAAAGGGCAAAACATAGGCGATCGCCAAAAACAAGGCAGAAAGAATCACCTTTAACAGCTTGATATGGTTTTTCATAGAAGCTCCTTTCCAGACACAAAAAGGCGCCATTCTCTTTTTGGAAAGACAATGACACCTTCTAAGTATCTTTTCATTCTTGGTTTCGTTTGGTCTGCAATACTTTGCAAGATGGAAAAAAGCTTCTGCTTTTCCGTTAGCCTTCTGGATAACGTAGCTATCATACCATTATGCCGGAAAAATGTCAAGGCGGTCTTCGCTTTTTCGCCGCGCCGGAAAACCCAAAACCCACGCCATGGGAATTCATGGCGTGGGCAGCCATAAATGCTCTTAAAAACTACCGTTACAGCAGTCCTTCCAAAAGGTGCGTGAGCTTTCCGGCACAGGTAAGGGAAAGCTTGTGCATAGCCCGGGTACAGGCAACATAAAGCAGGTTGCGGTCGAACTGGGTATGGTAGGCTTCTTCTGACACATTGGGCACAATGACTTCGTCAAATTCCAGGCCTTTGGACATTTGAATGGAAAGGACCATGGGACCGTTTTCAAAGGTGGTGCTTTCTGGCAGCACCAGCCGGAGGCCGGGGCAGCGGTCTTTGAGCCTCTCGTAAAGGGCCTGGGCCTGAGAGTTGGTACGGGTGACGATACCCAAGGCGTTATATTGGCTGTTTTGGAAAGCGCGATATTTTTCTTCCAGCCTTTGAAGCTCTTCCTCTTCTGTTTGGCACAGGAGAAGCTCCGGCGCCTCTCCATGACGCTCCACTGCTTCAAAATCCTGCTGCTCTACGATGCTTTTGGCAAAGTGGATAATTTCGTAGGTAGAACGGTAGCTTTTTTCCAGCCGCACCAGCTGGGAGCCTTCGTAAAGGCCATGAAGCTCCTCCAAGGTATACTGGCGGTTTGGGTCGATAGACTGGCCAAAATCGCCCAAAATGGTTTTGGGACATTGGAACAGCCGGTTCAGCACCGCATATTGAATGGGGCTGTAATCCTGCATTTCATCTATCACAAGGTGCTTGATGAGCCTGCTTTCCTGCAGGCCGGTAAAAGCCGACTGCAGATATAAATAGGGAAATACATCGTTCCATTCCAGTACGCCCTTTTTTACCGGCACATACATTTTGGGTTTTCCCAGCCACCGGTAAAAATCACGGTAAGCCGCCAGGGTGGTTTTCAGGCGCAGCATCTTTTTCAAAGCCTGGAAGATCCGCGTTCGGTGAGGGGGCTGCTCTTCCCGCAAAAATTCGTTTTCCAGGCGGCTGTAAATATCGTCGGCCGTTTGCTCCAACCGCTTCATCAAGGGGTAGCGCCGGTAGATCTCCACCCGGCTTTTGATGAATTCCGCCGGCACGGAAAAGGACTGGAATACGAAATCCTCCGCCTGGAAGGCGTTTTCCGGCAGCCGTTCTATGTATTCGTCCATTTGCTTTACAAACTCGGAGGTGGCCTTAAATCTCACCCGCTCTACCCAAGCCTTGTCTTGGGGCTCCAGGGGGTTCCGGTCCCCTACAAAATCTATACCCTCTTCCAACTGAACCAGAGCTAGATCTTCCAAACTGGCCTCAAAGATGGGCTCCTCCCCCAGCTCCGGCAGCACGTTGGAAATGTAATCGCCGAACACTTTATTGGGAGAAATGATGGTGATGTTCTGGGCCTTTAAGCGGTTCCGGAACCGGTACAGCAAAAAGGCCACCCGGTGCAAAGCGATGCTGGTTTTTCCGGAGCCCGCCACTCCCTGAATGATCAGGGTATGGGCCTTTTCGTTTCGAATGATCTGGTTTTGTTCCTTCTGAATGGTGGAAATGATAGATTTCATTTTCTCGTCCGAGGTATGGGCAAGCTCTTTTTGCAGAATATCGTCCTGTATATTCTGGGAGCTGTCGAAAGCATATTCCAGCTTGCCCTCCTGAATTTTAAACTGGCGCTTTAACACCAGCTCCCCCTCTACGTGGGCTTCGGGAGCGTCGTATTGGGCGGGGCCCAGTTCGTAATCGTAAAACATGCTGGCCACCGGGGCGCGCCAATCGATAATTTTTAACTGCTTTTGGTGGTGGAAGGCGTAAAGGCCAATGTAGTAGGGAAACGTCTCTCCGGTTCCCTGAGGGGAAAAATCGATCCGGGCAAAATAGGGGGAATTTTTTGTTTTTTTCAGCTTATCCCGGAACAACACCGCCGAAGTCCCCAAGGAATCGATTTGCCGCAGGGCCATTTCGCTTTGAAACATTTCTTTGGCGTCGCCCTCGTTCCGGTGCTCTGCCATATAGAGCTGCGTTTCCCGGTATTCCTCATCCATTTGCTCCACGGTACGCTCCGCTTCCAAAAGCTCCAAATCGATCATTTTTTCAATGGCTTCCAAATGGGCCGTTTCCTCGGGCATACAGGGCTCCGCCTGCTCCGGCTGTTTCTTTTCCTGTTCCATGTTCTGGCCACCTTCCTTTCTTCTTCTTTCTTTTTTTAACCGTACTTTTTCCCCTTTTCTGCCCGGCGTTCCCCCGGGCCTTCGGGTACTCAAAAAGTATACCAGAAAAAGAAAAAAAGACTAGACTTTTTTTCTGAGATATGGTATGTTATATAGTACATGTACCCAAAAACAGCATTTTGGCCCTCCGGCAGTTACCGGAGGGCTATTTATTTGGGAACTTCAGGCCTGGCAGTAATGTCTGCCGGGCTTGTTCTTATATAGATTTAAAGGTGTATGGTAGGATAATACAAACCAATGAATGGGAATTTTTCGAACTGATGAAGGGCGCGCTTACAGTATCGGTGTACCGTGCGGTCTGGAATTTTGCGCAGTATTAAGGCCTCCCTTGTATAAAGGGAGGTGACACGGCGTAAGCTGTGACGGAAAGACAAAATCGGTGATCCAAAGGGGAAATCGGGATCCGATTTCCCCTAAGAAATTCCCTCACGGGAATTTCAGAAAGGGAAGCTTTCTTCATTTTGCCTACTACGGCAAATTTTATTGCGGGCTGCTTTCCCTATTTTTCTTAGGCAAAGCAGCCCGCCCTGGTTCATCGATTTCGCGCAAGGATAGCTCTTGCATCCTCTTGGCCCCGTCGTTGCGCGAGGGAGATTAAAAACTGACGTTTTTAAAATTACCTTTTTGGGGCTGCCGCCCCAAGCCCTGCTTGGGCAAATTTAATAGAGGGTAGCTGCCCCAAAAGCTTGGGGGTAGTAAGGGGAAGACGAAATCGGGGGTCCGCTTTCGTCTACGAAATTCACCTTGCGGTGAATTTTATCGCGGGAAGCTAACTGGAAACGTGGGGGTTCAATAAGGGGAAGAGAAAATTGGGTTCCAATTTTCTCTACGAAATTTGCCTGCGGCAAATTTTATTGCGGGAAGCTTGTCCCCGAAATATGGGGGTAGAAGGGGGCTGTGCCCCCTTCTAAAAAAGAAAAGTAAAACGCAAAAAGCAGTAGCTCCTGGCAAAGGCAGAAACTTCCCTTTTGCGTAAGGGGAAATCGGGATCCGATTTCCCCTAAGAAATTCACCTTGCGGTGAATTTTATTGAGGAAAGCTTTCCTTGTCTTTCTTAGA
>CANSKS010000004.1 GCA_947647615.1 uncultured Neglectibacter sp. | reverse complement strand
GAAAGGAGTACCAATATGAACTATTCCCATGAAGTGGAAAATATGTGTACGGTGAAAAAAGGGCCTCACCATGGTCCTGCTCCCATCCCCGAAGAGGGCAGATGGGTAAAGTCCTATGAGATTAAGGACATTTCCGGCCTGTCTCATGGTATTGGCTGGTGTGCTCCCCAGCAGGGTGCCTGTAAGCTTACGCTGAATGTGAAGGAAGGTATTGTGCAGGAGGCTTTGGTGGAAACTTTGGGCTGTTCAGGTATGACCCATTCCGCCGCTATGGCTGCCGAAATTCTGCCCGGCAAAACTTTGCTGGAATGCTTGAATACCGACCTGGTATGCGACGCTATCAACGTGGCTATGAGAGAGATTTTCAAGCAGCTGGCTTATGGACGCAGCCAAACTGCTTTTTCCGAGGATGGCCTGCCCATTGGCGCCGGCCTGGAAGATTTGGGCAAGGGCCTGCGTTCTCAGGTGGGCACCATGTTCTCTACCGGGGCCAAAGGTGTTCGCTACATGGAGATGGCAGAAGGTTATGTTATTAAAATGGCTTTGGATGAAGAGGGCGAGGTCATCGGCTACCAGTTCGTAAAGCTGGGCAAAATGCTGGAAGACATTCGCCATGGCGTATCCCCCAACGAGGCTTATCAGAACAATATCGGTCAGTACGGACGCTTCGATGGCGCCGCCAAGTACATTGATCCCAGAGAAGAATAAGAGAAAGACCAAAATAAGGAGGATAACACAATGGCTAACGACGTCATGTTTGAAGGCAAAGAAAGAAGAATGCCCAAAATTGAGAAATGTCTTGCCGAATATGGCATTGCCAGTCTCGAAGAGGCCAAAGAGCTTTGTACCAGCAAGGGCTTTGATCCTTATGAAATCGTGAAGGGCGTTCAGCCCATCGCATTTGAAAATGCTGGCTGGGCTTACACCCTGGGCTGCGCGGTGGCAATTAAGAAGGGTGTGAAAACCGCCGCCGAGGCCGCCGAGGCTATTGGTATTGGCCTGGAGGCCTTCTGTGTGCCCGGTTCTGTGGCCGAGCAGCGGAACGTGGGCTTGGGCCACGGCAATTTGGGCGCTATGCTGCTTCGCGACGAAACCAAGTGCTTTGCCTTTTTGGCGGGTCATGAATCTTTCGCTGCGGCCGAAGGCGCTATTGGCATTGCCAAAACAGCCAACCGTGCCCGGAAAGAGCCCCTGCGTATTATTTTGAATGGTTTGGGAAAAGACGCTGCTTATATCATTTCCCGTATCAACGGCTTTACTTATGTAAAAACAGATTTCGATTTTTATACCGGAGAATTGAAGGTTTTGGAAACCAAGCCTTTCTCCGACGGCGAACGTGCTGCGGTAAAGTGCTATGGCGCCAATGATGTTTTGGAAGGCGTGGCCATTATGAAGGCCGAGGGCGTAGATGTTTCCATTACCGGTAACTCCACGAACCCCACCCGCTTCCAGCATCTGGTGGCCGGCACCTATAAGAAATGGGCCGGCGAAAACGGCAAGAAGTATTTCTCCGTGGCTTCCGGCGGCGGCACCGGCCGTACCTTGCATCCCGATAACATGGCTGCCGGCCCCGCTTCCTACGGCCTTACCGATTCCATGGGCCGTATGCATGGCGACGCCCAGTTTGCCGGTTCTTCTTCCGTGCCTGCCCATGTGGAAATGATGGGTCTTATGGGCATGGGCAACAACCCCATGGTAGGCGCTACTGTGGCCTGCGCTGTGGCGGTTTATGAGGCTGTCAAATAAAAAAGTTTTTTGCGCAACCGGCGGGGGTCTGTATGGGCTCCCGCCGTTGCCGTATTTTCTTCCCCAAAAACCACAGATAGAAAAGGGCGCGAGGGAGGAAAAGGAAAATACCAGGAAAAGAAAATATAGCTGTTAAAGGAGCGTTACGCCATGACAAAGCGGGAACGATTTATCAAAACGCTGAAATGTGAGAACATCGGGGGGCAGGTACCCACTTTCGAACTGGTTTTCTTTCTTACCATGGAGGCCTTTGGAAAGGTGCATCCTTCTCACCGTGCCTATTCCCAGTGGAACCAGATGAGCCAGAAGGAAAAAAGCCTGCAAATGAAAGATATGGCCGATATTTATATACAGACGGCTCAGCGTTACGATCACAGTGCTATTTTTATTCATCCCAATCCCGGTGACTTGGAAAGCACCCAGTGGCTTTTGGAAGAAATTCGGGAAAGGACGGGAGACGAGTATTACATTATGATGCATGGCGACGTGACCCACGCCATGCCCAACGGAGACAACATGATGGAGTTCTCCGCTATGATGTATGAGGAGCCAGAAAAGCTGAAGGAAGAGTCGGAACAAAGGCTGGAGTTCGCGGTGGACTTTGCGCAAAAGCTGGACGCCAAGGGGCATTTGTTAGACGGCTTTACCCTATGCTCCGATTATTGTTTTAATGTGAACCCTTTTTTCCCGGAAGATCTCTTTGACGAGCTCATTGTACCCTACTTGAAAAGGTCTATTGATGAATACCGGAAGATGGGCTACTATACCATTAAGCATACCGATGGAAACATCATGCCTATTGTCAAGGCTATGGCCGATTGCAAACCCGACGCCATTCATTCTTTGGATCCCCAGGGCGGAGTCTCTATCCCCGAGGTAAGGAAGATCGTGGGAGAAGACATTTGTTTGATCGGTAACGTAAACTGCGGCCTGCTGCAAACGGGCACCGATGAGGAATGCCGGGAGGATGTCATGCGCTCCCTGCGGGAAGGTATGGCTACCGGCCGCGGCTACATTTTCTCCACTTCTAACTGCGCTTACACGGGCCTTCCTTTGGAGCGCTACGAGATGATGATAGACCTTTGGCGGCAATATGGAAATTACGATAAAAAATAAAGGAAAAGTTAAAATAGCGCGGCGGCGCAGTTTTTCTAAACTGTGCCGCCGCGCTATTTTTGGGCAGCGGATGCTTATGATTGCTCTGTTGTTAGCCCGCTTTTTCCAAATCCTTTTTTAACCGGTGAATAATGCGCTTTTCCAGCCGGGATATGTAAGATTGAGAAATTCCCAGCTCGTCTGCCACTTCTTTTTGCGTGTGTTCTTTGGTCGATTCTAACCCAAAGCGCAAAGTCATAATTTTCTTCTCCCTGGGGGAAAGCTTCCTCACGGCAGTGAGCAGCATGTCTTTTTCGGCTTCCTGTTCAATATTTTGGTTTACCGCGTCCGGATCGCTGCCCAGCAGGTCGGAAAGCAGCAATTCGTTCCCATCCCAGTCTACGTTTAAGGGGTCGTCAATAGAGACCTCATTTCTCAACTGAGAGCTTTTGCGCAGGTACATCAAAATTTCATTTTCAATGCACCGGGAAGCATAGGTAGCCAGCTTGATGTTCCGTTCAATGCTGAAGGTGTTTACCGCCTTGATGAGCCCAATGGTTCCAATGGAGATCAAATCTTCCACGTTGGCGCCGGGGCTTTCAAATTTTTTTGCAATATATACTACCAACCGTAAGTTGTGAGTAATCAGGGGTTCCCGGGCGCCGGGAAGCCCTTGGCGGATGTTTTCCATGACTTGGGCTTCTTCTTCTTTTGTCAATGGGGGCGGCAGGGTTTCCGGGCCATTGATATAGTGGCAGGGCTCAGCCGGCAGCCGGGAAAGCAATTTTTGCAGGAAAAGCTTGCTCCAAAAGCGCAGAGCATAAAAAAATTCAGAGATCATAATGGGCCTCCTTTGAAAGTAAAATCGATCTCCTCCGAAAAAAGGTCGGGATTAAAAAGTCCGTTAAATTGACCGGCAGAAAGAGATTTGCCGTAAAGGGCTATGTAACAATCCAAGGGCGTTCCTGTTTTGGCAAGGGTTACCTTTTCCGGTTGGAAAGCGGGTAAAATCCCTTTGCCTCCCACAGTTTCAAAAGGGACCAGCCGCAAAATACCATTGGCAGAGCCCTTTTCCAAAAAGCTCAGCGCGGCAGGAGAAGCTACCGGCCGAAGGGCGTTTACTTCCCCCACAATTACCGGCAACCCGGAAAAGGGTTCCCGCAGGGCGCAGCCTGTATCTGCTTTACAGAACAAGGAAACCTTTCGCCCGCTTTGTTCGACGAAAATCTGGCAGTATCGTTGAGGCAAAGGCTTTGGAAACAGGCGCTGCAGCAGCCAGAACAGCAAGTAAGCGACGCAGGTGGCAGCCAGAAGAAAAAGGGGGGAAATGTCGAAGTAAACAGCGTTGCCAAGCACCGCAAGGCCTCGGATAGGGAGAAAAGCAAGCAGGAACAAGAAAAAACCTGCAAGCAAAAACGAGAACAGCCAAAAGGCCAATACAGCTTTTGCCAATAAAAGGGGCCGAAGAGGGGCAAAGGCGGCCAGCGTAGTGATGAGAGCCGAGAAAAGACCAAAGAACAGCAGAACCAATCGGGAAACCGGAGCCAAGGCAAACAAAGAGCAAAAACCGCCCACAGCGGCGCCCAACACCATGCGCCTGCCCTTTACTCGCAGCTGAAGCCATTTCTCCACACACCAAAGCAGGAAAAAATCTAAGTATAAGTTTGTCAGAACTAGAATATCGGCATAAATGGTCAAAGCATTCCTCCTCGGTTGCAAAAAGTTCCTATAAGAAGTATTATAAAGATACGAGAGTGGGCAACCTGTCGGTTTGTGAGCCTGTCCCGGTGTTTTTTCACCGGAACATTTGTCCTTTTATGAAACAGAACAGGAAAAAGGAGGAGATGAAAACGAAAACCGGTCTTCGATGTTGGAGGTCAAAGCCAAGGCACAGGTATTTTAAAAGAAAATTTGGAAAAATTAAGGGATAGATTGGAAAGGAGTTTTCGCAGATGTTGAACAGAAGAAAAGTGGTCTTAGTGGGAGCCGGCATGGTGGGCATGAGCTTCGCCTATTCTGCCTTGAACCAGGCCTTGTGCGACGAACTGGTACTGATAGATATCGACAAAAAACGTGCTCAGGGAGAAGCGATGGATTTAAACCACGGAGTTGCCTTTGCCAGCGGCAGCATGAAAGTTTATGCCGGTGATTACGGTGATTGCTCCGATGCCGATGTGGTGGTGATCTGTGCGGGAGTAAGCCAAAAGCCGGGAGAATCCCGCCTGGAGTTGTTGCAGCGTAACACGGCCGTATTCCGTTCTATTATTGGCCCCATTATCCATTCTGGTTTTGGTGGGATTTTTCTGGTAGCTACCAACCCGGTAGATATCATGACAAGAGTGACCTATGAGCTTTCCGGCTTTAATGCCAGCCGGGTATTCGGCACCGGTACCACATTGGATACCGCCCGTTTGAGATACCTTTTGGGAGAGTATTTTTCTGTGGACCCTCGGAATATGCATGCCTATGTAATAGGAGAGCATGGCGATAGCGAGTTTGTACCCTGGAGCCAAGCCATGCTGGCTACCAAATCGGTGCTGGACATTTGTGAACAGTCCGGCGGAAAATTCTGCGTAGAAGAAATGCAAAGGCTCAGCAATGAGGTGCGGGATGCGGCACAAAAGATCATAGAAGCCAAGAAGGCCACCTATTATGGCATAGGCATGTCTTTGGTGCGCATTGTTCGGGCAGTGCTTTCCGACGAGAACAGCGTGCTCACTGTTTCCGCCAGGTTGCGGGGGGAATATGGCCAGAAGGAAGTGTATGCCGGAGTACCCTGCATTGTGAATAGGAATGGGGTGGATCGGGTATTGGAATTGATGCTGACACCGGAGGAGCAGCAAAAATTTGACGATTCCTGCGCAATTTTGCGGGAGAATTACGAGGGCCTGGAATTATAAGAAAATCGGGAAAACACCCAGGGCGTTTTCCCGATTTGTTATGGCTTTTCGCAGGAGAGCTGGTTTAAAGTTCATATTCCCGTACTTCGCAGTTTTTGACGCCAAAACGAAAAAATTCTTCATTGCTCAAGTCGTGAAAATAACTCTCGATGATCCGGCAGATCCCGCCGTGGCACACGACCAGCAGGTTTTTTCCGGCGTAATCTCTTTTTGCCTCTTCCAAAAATGTGTACACCCGTTGGGCGGTCTTCATGTGAGATTCCCCGCCAGGGTAACAGGTGGCAAATAGTTTCTTATGGCTCAAAAAATCGGGGTCATTCCGAGGCGCACCCTCAAAACAGCCATAATCCTGCTCCCGCAGGCGCGGATCCAGCAAAATGGGAAGCCCCTTCTTTGCGTTGAGAATATCGGCTGTTTCCCTCGCTCGTTTCATGGGAGAACAAAAAATCAAATCAATGGGCTTGTCCTGCAGCACTTGGGCCGTTTTTATGGCTTGGGCGCGGCCGGTTCCGTTCAGCGGCAGATCCGTGACACCGCACACTTTGTTTTCCAGGTTCCAGGCAGTTTCTCCGTGGCGGACAACGTAAATTTTCACAGTGCTCACTTCCTGTCTGTTGGGTTAGAGCTCAGGCTCTCAGCCCACGAATATCTTGAGTTAAAGCTTTCACATGTTGGTCCGTAGTAGCCCAACTGGTACAAATTCGCACGGCTGTATGACTGGCGTCTATCTTTTCCCACAGAGCAAACAAATATTTCTCTTCCAGCTTACTCAGAACTCTATTGGGGAAAATAAAGAATTGCTGGTTGGTGGGGGAGGGGGCGTATATGGGAAACCCAGCCTCTACGCAGGCGGTGGCGATCTCCTTTGCCTGGCGGTTTGCCTTGCCGCAGATCTCCAGGTAAAGGTTGTTTTCCATTAAGGTAAGGAATTGAAGGCCCAGAAGCCTTCCCTTTGCCAACATACCTCCGCTTTGTTTGATAAGGTAGCGGAAGTCGGATTGAAGCTGCGGGTGGGTGAGCACTACCGCTTCACCGAAAAGGGCGCCGCATTTGGTGCCTCCCAAATAAAAAGCGTCGCAGAGCCGGGCCAGATCGGGAAGGGAAAGGTCGGTTTCCGGCGCGCTGAGCCCGTAGCCCAGGCGGGCGCCGTCCAAAAACAAAAAGAGCCCTCGGGTTTTGCAGACCTCGCTTAAATCGGTAAGTTCTTTTCTGGTATAAAGTGCGCCGTTTTCCGTGGGATGGGAGATATATACCATTTTTGGCTGTACCTGGTGCTCGTGGGTGGCATCCTCCCAATGGGCCAACCAGGCGGCCTCTATTTGATCGGCGGTCAGCTTGCCTTCCGGCCCACAGGGCAAAGAGAGCACTTTATGGCCGGTGGCCTCTATCGCGCCACTTTCATGTACGTTGATATGTCCAATGGCGGCAGAAAAGACGCCCTGATGCGGACGTAAGGCGGAGCGAATGACTGTGAAATTGGCCTGGGTCCCGCCTACCAGGAAATGGACATCCGCTTTGGGCGCTTTACAGGCTTTCCGAATCAGCCCCCTGGCTTGTTCGCAGTAAAGATCTTCTCCATATCCTACAGTTTGCTCCAAGTTGGTAGCCAGCAGCCGTTCCAATATTTTCGGGTGAGCCCCCTCCGTGTAGTCGCAATTAAAACAGATCATAACGGTTCCCTTCTCAAGACACTTATTCTGAAAATTATTGCTGTTTGGCCAAGCTTTCTCAACAGTCTTATTTTATCATATTTTGCCGGATGTGCCAAGCCTTTTTCCCAAAGGAAAAAGGCTCCCGTGAAGCACGGGAGCCTTTTTAAACGCCTTTGAGAGGAAACGGGTCCGCTGGTTTGAAACCCCGGAAAAAGAAATAACCTCTAAAAGGTTTCGTGATAAGGGTTCAACCGCAATATCAAAAACCCAAAGAGGCTATTGCCATTTTTTATGAAGCTACAGCTTTCCCTATTGGATAGAGCAATCTAAATAATGCTCCAGCTCTTCGTCTTCCTTTTTTTTGTCCAGATATAAGAGAAAGGCGGAAATGGCCGCCACAACAGCCGCTGCCGCAGCTACAATACCCACGAATATTGCAAGCTTACTACCTTTTTTCATAGGGGACACCTCCACAGTGATGATTAGTATAACCTTCTATTTTCTTATAATACCTAATTTTGTGGGAAAAGTCAACAGCGGGAAAAAGCTTTTTCGAGGAAATATTGGTATTTTACGGGAGACCATAGCAAAAAACTGCTTGAGGGTCGTTTTAGACCCTCAAGCAGTTTTTCCACAAGACCGTCGGGAACAAAACATCACAACAGTCCCTTTATCTTTTCAAAAATTACAGGAAAGAAAGCTCTGCCTTAGGCGCTGGCATTCAGCTTCTTATCGAGGGCAGACTTCTTTCTGGCAGCCGTATTTTTATGAAGAATTCCCTTGGCAACGGCTTGGTCGATCTTCTTTACGGCAACGCGCACAGCGGCAGCCTTATCGGCCGAATTATTTTCCAGGGCAGCGTTGGCCTTTTTTATCTCGGTCTTCAACTGAGAATTGATGGCCTTATTCTGCAAAGTCTTCGTAGCAATAACTTTTACACGTTTTTTAGCCGATTTGATGTTTGGCATAGTCACACCTCCTTGCATTACCATAACGCAAAAATAATAATACCATGAAGCGGGCAAAATTGCAAGATGTTTTTTCCCTATCCAGGAAGGAATTTTCTATATTTTGAAAAAAGAGGACAACCTGTGAGCTGCCGGTCGGTTAGCTTCCGAAAAGGGAAAGCTGTTCTGCAGGGCGTTCTCTTTTCGGGAGGGCAGAGGCACACAACAGCTCTTCCGGCAAAGCTCGCAAAAAGGGAGAAGGCGTGCCGGGGACGGAAATGACAAGCTCCTTTTGCGCTCTGGTCATGCCCACATAAAATAACCGCCGTTCCTCTTCCTCCTCCAAGGGATCTGCTGTTAAGGGAACAGGCCCCTTGGGAATTCTTCCCTCGGTAACCCCAGCTAAGAAGACCAAGGGAAATTCCAGGCCTTTTGCTCCATGAAAGGTCATCAACCGAACGGCACCGGAGCTTTTGGAAGCTCCGGAGGGGCGGCGAAGGTCGCCTTCTTCTCCTAAATCCAGCACAGTCAGAAATTCGGAAAGGGTTTGGTGAAAGGCTGCCATATTTTGGAGCTTTCGCAAAGAACTTTCCTGGGGCCACTGCTTTCGCCAACGTTCCAAAAGCTTTTCCGGCTTTTGAGAGAGCAGGGGAAAATATTCAGCTGCCGAACATAAAAATTGAGAAAGAGCGGAAACGTCGCTCAATGCTTTTCCCCAAAGCTCCGGTCCCTGGCCGTACAAGGGAGGCAGGGCCGAGAGGGCAGAGCTTATAGCGCTGCCGGGGCAGTCCCACAGAAGCTTCAGGCAGTTTTTTAGGCTTTCCAGGTCCCGCGGGTCGGAAAGAAACCGGAAGAAGGCAAGGGTCCCCTGTACCAAAGGCTTTTCTAAAAAGTCTTCGCGGCCCACCAAAATACAGGGGATGTCTTCCCGGCGCAGAAAGCGCTCAATTAACTCCAGCTGACGATGGGTGCGGCACAGTACGGCGATTTCCGAAAAAGCCAGGGTGGCTTCCGGTTCGGTGGTTCCCTGGGCGGAAAGCATGTCCATGCCGCCGGTCCGGCGGGAGACTTCCTTTGCTAGAAAAGCGGCCTCCGAAAATTCATCTCTGCTGTTGAGCAGCCGAATTTTTTCTCCAGAGGGAACTTGGGCGGTGAGCTCCCGCGGGCCGCCCGGATTTTGGGAGATCACTGCAAGAGCGCTTCCCAATATTTCTGGCGTGGAGCGGTAATTGCGGGTAAGACGAATTTCCCGCAGGCCTGGGAAATCAGTTCGGAGCTGGGAAAAGCAGGTACCTAAGGCGCCTCGGAAACCGTAAATTGATTGGTCCGGGTCTCCAATGACAAAAAGGCTTTTCCCGTTTTTGCTCCAAGCCAGTGTCAAATTGTATTGCAGCTGGTTGCAGTCTTGGAATTCATCGACCAGCAGGTGAGTAAACGCCTTTGGCTTTTTTGGAGGATGAGAAAGCCCCTCTAACAAAAGATCGTCAAGATCCAAGAGGTTTTTTTCCGTTAAAGCTTCCTGGTAGGCATCTAAAATTTCCGGGGGAATTTTTGGGTCTTTTTTGGAGGCGCCGTTTTTCCTTTGGGAAATTGCCTGCAAAAGGCGGTGTGGTGAAAGCTTATTTCCCCTGGCTTTTAGAACCTCTTCCGCCAAGGCCAGAGATGCCGCTTTGCCGATTAACGGCGGATTTCCCAGTTGGGCAAAGCAAATGGCGTGAAAGGTGTTGATCGTCATGGCGGAAAGGGAACGCTTCCCTAATTTTTCTTCCAGCCTTTGCCGCATTTCCCGGGCGGCCTCCCTTGTAAAAGTGACAGCCGTGATCTCGGAAGGCTTCGCACCTCCTTCGGAAAGCAGGAACAGGATGCGGTCGACCAGAGTTTTGGTTTTCCCAGTGCCAGGTCCAGCTGCCACGGCAATTATGGGCTCAGGGGCCGAAGCCGCAGCCAGTTGCTCCGAGTTAGGTGGGAAAACGGCGGCATGGAGCGGTTGGGAAGAGGAAGCAGAAGGCTTTTTCCGGGTTGGGCCCTTTTCCTCTTTTTTCGTAGAAGATACGCCAAACAGAGAAATTTGGCCGTGATAAGCTTCTATCTCCGAAGGGGTTAGCAGCTGTACCCGGCCAAACTCGCCGTCGTACCCCGCCTGGCGCAGCACCTTTCCGGAACGCAGGCGATGTAGTCCCTCAGCTACTGCGGGGCCAGCAACCTTTTCTACTTCCTCGCAGGGAGCTTCTCGCAAAATGTGAAATTCCGGGCCCAAGACGCGAAGCAGCTCTTCGTAACAGGCCTGAGTTTTCTTGCTTCCCTCAGAAAGGCCGGTGGAAGCGGCAATCACTTCCGATAACGGAGCCAAGCTTTCAAAATGTTTCCGATGTTCCGGCAAATAGCCTTCTTCCCGGTCGGAAAGGTCTTCCACCCGATGCTCCACGCCAATGGTAAGCTGTTTTCCGCATATGGGACATACTCCCCCGCAGGCCTCTGTTTCTGCCGGGGTGAGCCGTATACCGCAGTTTCGGTGGCCATCTAAATGATATTTTCCTTCTTCCGGGAAGAATTCCAAAGTGCCGGCAAAGCCCACACCAGTTTCCAAAGCAGCTTTTAGCTCCGGATAGGAAATGCCGGTGTCCAAGAGATTTGCCTCTCTGCCCAGCTTTGCGGGGGAATGGGCGTCAGAATTGGAAACCAGGGTGAACCGGTCCAGCTGAGAAACTCTCCAGTTCATGGGAGGGTCGGAAGAAAGCCCGGTTTCCAGGGCGTGGATGTAGGGGGTGAGGTCTTCGAAGCATTCTTCTATAGTGTCAAAGCCGGAAAAGGCACCGAACAGGGAAAAATGAGGCGTCCAAATATGGGCAGGAATGAAGACCGCCTCCGGACAGGCCTCCAAAGTGAGCTCTAAAAGATCCCGGCAATCCAGCCCAAGAATTGGCCGCCCGTCGGAATGAATGTTGCCAATGGCCTCTAACCGGTGGGAAAGGTTGGTGGCCGCTTCTAAACTGGGAAGCAAAATTACATTATGGACTTTTCTGGTTCTGCCGTTTTTTTTGTAAATGGAGCTGATCTCCCCGGAAAGCACAAACCGGGGCGGTTCTCCGCCCCAGAAATGTTCTTGCCGAAGGCTGTCCCGCAACGTGTAAAAGCCCTCTTCCGCAGGTACTAAGGCTTCTTCCAGCTCGGCCCTCCAAGCGGGGTGAGTAAAATCGCCGGTGCCCAGAAGAAAAATCCCCTTTTTCCTGGCCCAAAGGTCCAAATGCGCAGGATCGCAATCTCGGCTGGTGGCACGAGCATAGTGGGAATGGATGTGTAGGTCGGCAAGGTACATGGTGGCTCCTTCTTACGCTGTGGTTTCCGTTTCGTCGGCTTTTCGAATTTGGGCCCGCTTGATCTTCCCACCGATGGTTTTAGGCAGCTCTTCCACATATTCCACCACACGGGGATATTTGTAAGGGGCAGTCGCTTTCTTTACATAGTTTTGCAGTTCCTTCGTAAGTTCAGGGCTGCCAGTATATCCCTTTGCCAGCACAATAGTAGCTTTTACCACCTGGCCGCGAATAGGATCCGGTGTGCCGGTAATAGCGCATTCCACCACAGCGGGGTGTTCCAGCAAGGCCGATTCTACCTCGAAGGGTCCGATGCGGTAGCCGGAGCATTTGATCACATCGTCATTGCGCCCCACAAACCAGTAATAGCCGTCGCTGTCCCGCCAGGCCACGTCGCCTGTGTCGTAATAAGCGCCACCCAGTTTTTCCTCTGTCATCTCCTGGTTCAGGTAATATCCTGTGAAAAGGCCGGTAGGTGGGTTATGTTTTACATCGAGCACCGCAATGGTTCCCTCCTCGCCGTCGTCGCACAAGCCGCCCTCGGCGTTGACAAGCTGAATATCGTAGAGGGGGGAGGGTTTACCGGTGGAACCGGGAATGGGCTCGAACCAAGGAAAATTGGCCAGCAATACGGAACCCTCCGATTGCCCGAAGCCCTCATAAAGCTTTAGCCCTGTCAGCTTATGCCACTGCTTGAACACCTCGGGATTCAAGGGCTCCCCGGCAATACAGCAGTGATGAATGGAAGAAAGGTCGTACTTTGTAACGTCTTCCTGCAGCATAAAACGAAACATGGTAGGAGGCGCACAAAAGGTGGTTACCCGGTATTTTTCCAGGTGCTCCAGCAGATGCCGGGGGTTGAACTTGGCTTCCATGTCATAGCAGAAAATCACAGCGCCGCATACCCATTGGCCATATATCTTCCCCCAGCCAAATTTGGCCCATCCGGAATCGGACACGCTCATATGCAGCTTGTTTTCCTCTACCTGCTGCCAATATTTGGCCGTGACAATATGTCCCAGCGGGTAGGCAAAATTGTGCTGTACCATCTTGGGCATTCCGGTAGTGCCGGAAGTAAAATATACCAGCATGACATCGTCCCACCGGGAAGCCTCTTCCCCTGTGGGCCTGGAAAATTCTTCGGAAAACCGGGCGAGCTGCTCCGAAAAATTCAGCCAACCGTCCCGCCGGTCTTCCACCAGAATCTTATGCTTTAAAGAAGGCACTTCCACCTGGGCTGCCTCAACCTGGGAAATGACAAAGGGGTCGTTGACACAGACAACAGCACATACTTTGGCGGCGTTACCCCGGTAGGCGATATCTTTCTTTGTCAGCTGTAAGGTGCCGGGAATCAATATGGCCCCCAGCTTGTGCAAAGCGGTGGCGCACACCCAATATTCCCAGCGGCGGCGCAGAATAAGCATGACCACCGAGCCCTTTTTTACTCCAAGGCTTTGAAAAAAGTTGGCCGCTTGGTTGGAAAGCCTTTTGATATCGGAAAAAGTAAAGATCTTTTCCTCATCTTCTTCGTTACACCATACCAAGGCTTTTTTTTCTGGCTCCGCCTGGGCCCAGGCATCTACTACATCAAAGCCAAAATTGAAATTCTCCGGTACATTTACCCGGTAATTTTCTTTGAAATCTTCGTAAGAGTCGAATTCTATACGGGGAAGGTATTTTTTTAGCAGCATGTCCATTGGAATCACAGCCTTTCTGGGTTTCAAGCATCATTGGATGGTCATTCCGCGATTACAGTGACAAAACGGGCCTTTTCAGCGCCTCCGCAGCGCTGCCCGTGGGGGATGGTGGGGTTAAAGTAAATGGAATCGCCTGCGGTCAAGGAAAATTCCTTATCGCCAATACAAACCACTACGGTGCCCTCCAACACCATATTGAATTCCTGTCCCGAGTGGGTGATCAATTTGGCGGGTTCATCGGTGGGTTCCAGAGTCACCAACAGGGGCTGCATGATCTTGTCCGCATAGCGGTAGGCCAGATCTTCAAAATGATACTCCGGGTTGCGGTTTACGGTTCTCCCTTGGCCGCGTTTCACAATGTGATAAGTGTCCAGGCGGGCAGGTGTGCCTGTCACAATCTCCGTAAAATCGACGCCAAATTTATTAGCGACTTCATAAATTACACTGATGGGAATATCTTTTCCATCTTTTTCGTAGGCCTCATATACTTCTTTTTTCAAGCCAAGCTCTTTCGCCAGCTGCTCCAGAGTGTAATCGCTGGTTTCCCGCAGCTCACGTAATCTTGGACCAATCTCGTTGATCTCGTTCATGAAGGCGCCCTTCTTTCCTGAATTTTTGATTTCTAATTATAGCCCTATCCCGAAAGAAAAGTCAAGCGATGGAATACCGCGATGCCGCCGTATAATTTTTTCCGGGCCCTTTTTGCCGCTTGTTTGCCGGTCACTGCTGTGCTATAATTTACCAGGAAGATTGTTAAGGCCAGGATGAAAAATTTTTGAAGCCTCTGTCCCGGCCGGTGTAAAAATATTTGGCGTTATGGGAGGTTCTAGCATGGCAAAGGCCATCATCAATGGAAACCGCTCGAAAGGGCAGATCAACAAAAATATTTATGGCCACTTTTCGGAACATCTGGGACGGTGTATTTACAACGGGATTTATGTTGGAGAAAATTCCGATATTCCAAATCTTCGGGGGATGCGCACCGATGTGGTAAATGCGCTGAAGACCCTGGGGATTCCAGTGCTGCGATGGCCTGGTGGCTGCTTTGCCGATACCTACCATTGGAGAGACGGGATTGGTCCCAAAGAGCAGCGCAAAAAAATTGTAAATACCAACTGGGGCGGGGTTACCGAGGATAACTCTTTTGGCACACATGAATTTTTAGAGCTGTGCCGTCAGCTCCATTGCGAGCCGTATATTTCGGGCAATGTGGGAAGCGGTACGGTACAGGAGTTTTCCGATTGGGTAGAATACTGCAACATGGGGGGCCAGTCCCCTATGGCGGAGGAACGCCGGAAGAACGGCCAGGATGCCCCTTGGAATGTGAAATATTGGGGTATCGGCAACGAGGCCTGGGGTTGCGGGGGCAATATGCGGCCGGAGTTTTACGGTGACTTGTGCCGTCAATATGCTACTTACCTGCGAAATTACGACAGCGACCATCCCATTTACAAAATCGCCTCAGGGGCCAATACGGCCGATTACCATTGGACGAAGGTGGTCATGGAAAGGGCCGGGGCCTTGATTGACGCGGTAAGCCTTCACTATTACACAGTCCCCCGGGAGGAAAATTGGAACGATAAGGGTCCTGCCACCGGGTTTTCACGGCAGGAGTATTTTACCACGCTGAGAAAAACTTTGTATATGGACGAGCTTATCGAAAACCACGGCCGCATTGTAAAACAGTACCAGGGGAACCGCAAGGTGGGCCTTTGTGTAGATGAATGGGGCACTTGGTTCGATGTGGAGCCAGGTACAAATCCGGGATTCCTCTACCAGCAAAATACTATGCGGGATGCCTTGGTGGCGGCGGTCAACTTGAATATCTTTAACAACCACTGCGACACAGTGGTCATGGCAAACATTGCTCAGGTGGTAAATGTCTTGCAGTCCGTAATCCTTACGGAGGGGAAAAAGTTGGTTTTGACGCCCACCTACCATGTGTTTGAAATGTACCGGGGCCATCAAGGGGCACAGCAGCTGGAAAGCTATGTGGAAACCTCCCTTGTGGGCCAGGGGGAAGAGAGAGTGCCCAACCTGCATCTTTCCGCCAGTCAGAGTGAGGATGGGGTGTTGGTTACTGTGGCCAATTTGGACGATACCTCTTCCGCCGTCTTTGACTGTGTCCTTTCCGGCTTGGGAAAGGTGACAGAGGTATCGGGCCGGGTACTTACCGGGGAGCGGGGAGAGTATAACGACTTTGGCTCTGAGGAAAATGTGATGCCTGTTCCTACCACTGCCCAAATTACCTCGGATGGCTTCCAGGCCATTCTGCCCGCCTGTTCGGTGGCAGCCTTTGTGGTATCATGAGTCAAAGACCTCTTTGCAGGCGCTGCCTGCTCAAGGATTTGGACGAGGAATATTTCCGCTCTATTTACCAATATATCGAAAACCTGCCCTGGGAAGAAAGGGCAAGCCAAAGTGTTTATGCCGGACGGCTGGCCCTTTGCCGCACCTGCGAAAGCCTGCAAAACGGCATGTGCATCCAATGTGGCTGTTTTGTGGAGGTGCGCGCAGCCAAGCGGCGGTTGAGCTGCCCGGCAGACCGCTGGAAAGCAGAAGCACCTCTTTTGGAAGAGAAACAAAGGACATCCCCCAATTTTAGATAGAATTGTAGGAGAAAACAGATGGATATAAAAAATTTTAGCAGCCCTATAGACATTAAAAAGGTGAAAGTTACCGATGCGTTTTGGCATACCATGCAGGAGACAGTACGGCGGGAGGTAATCCCCTACCAGTGGAAGGCCCTTAACGACCAGGTGGAGGGCGCAGCACCCAGCTACTGTATGCACAATTTTAGGGCGGCGGCGAAGCTGATGGCAGAAAAAAAGGCCAGTCCCGATTTTCGGGAACCTGCCTATACTTACCGTGGGTTTGAAAGCTTGCCGGAAGATCCGTCCCATCCCGATCCGAATAAATTTTACGGTTTTGTGTTCCAAGACACAGATTTTTCTAAATGGATCGAAGCAGTGGGTTATTCCCTTACCCAGCATCCGGACCCCGAATTGGAAAAAACTGCTGACGAAGCCATTGACCTGGTATGCGCGGCCCAGCACGACAGCGGGTATTTAGATACGTATTACATTTTAAATGGCATGGACAGAGCTTTTACCAACTTAAAAGACCATCACGAGCTGTACTGCTTGGGCCATTTGATCGAAGGCGCGGTAGCCTATTACCAGGCCACCGGCAAAAAGAAACTTTTGCAAGCGGCTTGCCGTTTTGCCGAATATGTGGATTCCCGTTTTGGCCCACAGCCAGAAAAATGTAAGGGTTACCCAGGCCACGAGATTGCCGAAATGGCTTTGGCAAGGCTGTACGAGATCACCGGGGAAGAAAAATACTTGAAGCTAGGCAAATTTTTCATTGATCAACGAGGCACAACGCCCAACTACTTTTTGCAGGAAGACAAAGACAGGGCGGCTTTTGAAGGAAAACCGGGCCCCGGTGAGGATGCTGCTCCCTATGCCTATTACCAGGCGGACAAACCGGTGCGGGAACAGACAGAGGCGGTGGGCCACGCGGTACGGGCCGGGTACCTTTATTCCGGTATGGCAGATATAGCGCGGCTCACGCAGGATGAAGAACTGTATGCTGCCTGCCAACGGCTGTGGGCTGAAATTCTCCGGGAAAAGCTTTATATTACCGGCGGTATGGGAAGCACCGTACATGGGGAGGCGTTTTCTTACCCCTATGACCTGCCAAACGATTCTGCCTATTCCGAAACCTGTGCAGCGATTGCCCTGGCCTTTTTTGCCCGGAGGATGCTCGAAATTTCTCCAAAGTCGGAGTATGGGGATGTGATGGAGCTTGCCATGTACAACACGGTTTTGGCAGGTATGGCTCTGGATGGCAAAAGCTTTTTCTATGTGAATCCGCTGGAAGTGAATCCGGCCGCCTGCAAAATGGATAAACGCCTGCAGCATGTGAAGCCCGTGCGGCAAAAATGGTTTGGATGCGCCTGCTGCCCGCCCAATATTGCGAGAATTGTAAGTTCTGCAGCGGCCTATGCTTTTACCGAACGGGAAGATACTCTCTTTTTTCACCTTTATGTGGGGAGCGAGCTCACAAAGCAGGTGGGCGGCGAAGAACTGCGTCTCTCTTTGGAAAGTAGGCTGCCTTGGGAAGGCAGCGCGCAGCTGACGGTAAATGCCGGTTCACCTGTGACTTGTACTTTGGCTTTTCGTATCCCCGGCTGGTGTGAATCTCCCCGCTTCACAGCGCCGGAGGGGATAGCGAGGGAAGAAAAAGATGGCTATCTCTATTTGACTGGCGCCTGGAAAGATGGCGACAAGGTCGCCATAGACCTTCCCATGCCGGTGCGCCTGAACGTCGCTAACGCCAGAGTGCGAGAGGATATAGGTCAGGTAGCCGTTACCCGAGGGCCAATTTGTTATTGCCTGGAACAGGCAGATAACGGGAAAAATCTGCACTTGCTTCGGGTAAACGGAGCTGCTTTGGAAAAAACAGCGGTGGGGAGAATTGAGATTGGCGACCAAAATATGGTTATGCTGGAAATTCCGGGTTTCCGCCAGGTATTGCCAGATTCCGACGCGCCTCTTTACAGCCCTTATGTTCCTGCCAAGGAGAGCCCGGCTGTGTTAAAATTTATTCCGTACTTTGCCTGGAATAATCGTGGTGAAGGGGAAATGAAAGTATGGGTGCGGGCATAGGCCTGCACCCATACTTTCATTATTATCTTAGAAAAGGCTGTGAAAACCTTACGCTTTGACCGTTGTTTTGGCGAAGAAATTATCGATCTTTTGTTTGAGTTCTTTGGGCTTCAGATATTTCAACAGGTAACCTGCCGCTTTTAGGGCCATGACATTTTTTACGCTTTCCGGGTCGCTTCTTCCGGTAAGGAAAATAACGGGAATATTGATAAACTCCGGTTCCGAACGGAGCATTTCCAGGGTCTGTCTTCCGTCGCAAACCGGCATTTCATAATCCAACAGGACAAGGTCCGGCCTATCCAAGGTGATAGTGCGAATGGCGGCTATGCCGGAAGCGGCCAGGTTGACGTCATAATCGCCTTCCAACAATGCCTTCATGCTTTGACGCACTGTCAAGGAATCGTCTACAATCAATATTTTTCGTTTTGAGCTTGCGGTGTCTTGCTCTTTCCGTTTGGAAAGGTATTCCTCCACCTCGGTTAAAGCGTTATCGGCCTCAATAGAAGTTCCCACCCCGTTTTGAAGCAGATGAGGAGCAATGGCACAGTAGGCAAAATAGCCTGCGCCGGTATTGAGCAGCAGACTCACTTGGGGCTTTTCCCGTTCGAAAACTTTCTGGAATTGGTCGTACGAGAGCAGGTTTTCTTCCGTCAACGTATAAAGGCCCATGTCGGGAAAATGTTCCCGCACGCGTTCCACGAACTGCCGGGCAGTATACCTGGCTGCATGTACCAGCATACTATCCAGTTTATTGGTCTGTATGCCCATGATTTTTCCCACGGTGTTAACCAGCAGCTGCTCTTCAAAGACCAAAATGATTTCCTGCCGCTTTTCTTCGTTTGCCTCGGTTCCGTAAACCAACCGGTAATACACGCCCCGTCCAAACTTTTCGCCGCCGTAGGTATCGCTGATTACCTGAGACTCTAAGTGGAACATATCGAAGATCAGTTGAACAATCACCTTTTTCATGGCGGCAAGCTCTTCTTGCGGCAAAAGGTCACCCCACCGGCTAATGCGTCCGCCGGTGATAGCCATGTCTTCTGTAAGGGTGTGGCCTATGAGCCAGCCGGCGCAGACGCCCAGAAAATGATTGATCGTTTCGGGGGAATAGTCGCTTTGCTCCAACTCCAGCTCTAAGGCCGGAAGTGTATTTTTTCGAAAGTCTTCGTGAATGCGGCGGTGCCTCTCAAGCCCTTCGTAGCCTATGGAAGCCATGTAATCCTCTTCATCCGCAAAATGTTTCATCGCATGAGATTTAAAATATTTGATGCCTTCCTGGCAGGTCCACCGGTTTTTCTTTTCTCCGTCTTCCAAGGTAAAGAGCTTATTGATAATTTTAAAAAGACGCCGGTGCTCTTTATCGATAATTTCTACGCCAATATTGTGTTCTTCCAGCCATACCAATTGGTCTTCCATTTAGACAGACTCCTCCCCTGTAAAACCAAAGCTTTGTAATACTCTGCAAAAAAAGAAGCCTCAGCCTCTTTCCCGCTCCTCCAAATATGTCCTGCAGAAGGACGAAAATTTAATTTATTTTTCTATACCCCATTATATCACGGGAAATAGTATATGTCCATTCCAAACATACACTATTTTGTATGTTATTTTTGCCCTATGCTTCGGTATAACCCGGTCTATGAAAAAATATATTTAACTTTTCTGCACTGTTCAAAGGCGAAACATGAGTTACAGAACTGTGGGGACTAGTTAAAAAGAACAAGGTTCTCAAAGAAAAGGTCTTGCCGGATCTTTGCTCCGGCCTGGTTAAGCTTTACAGGCCAATTCCTTAGCTTCTTTTCCCGTTAAATGCTCCACGGTGAGTTCCAGCGCACAGCAGGAGGAAAAGGACCTCTCTATGGCGGCATGCCGTTCTTCCGGAGAAATGGTTGGGGAAAAACGCCCCGCCAGCTTTTCCAAAGCGTTCCACGCCTCTTCGCCCTCCAACACACGGATGCGGCCAAAAGCAATGGCGCTGCGAAAATAAGTAGTGTATTTCTCCGGCACCACCTGGTCCTGCTGGATCACGCAAAAGGATGCCTTTTCGCAGGCTCTTATGGCATCCAGCTTGTGGCCTGTTCTGGCACTGTGAAAATACAGCTTGCCATTGGCGTATACATGGCTTAAAGGTACAGCATAAGGATACCCTTCGTCGCCAGCCAGAGCCAGCACGCCGGACGTGGCTTCAGACAGGATGGAAACCGCTTCCTCTTGGCTCAATTCCTGCTTGTTTCTCCGCATTTCTCTAAACATAACGCTCCCCTATTTTGCTTTGCTTTTATTCTGTGTCTCTGCTATTCGTTTTTGACAAGATAGGGCAGAAAATGCCTGGCCTCTATGTCAAAGTTATAGCATATAGCCCGGAAAATTGCAAGAAAATTGCAATAAGGTTTTGCGAAAGAATGGCCTCCTTTATCTTTTCTATGCCACTTTCGGAAAAGATTCCGTGCCACCGCGAAGGCAAACAAAAAGCCTTGCGTACTATGAAAAACTTGGAAAAAGTCAAAGAAATTATGGAATGCCATAGAAGTTTATGCTATAATAAACTCATTAGTTACCTGTTTCCAAAAGCCATGGAGACAGGCCTTCTTTTATTAAAACTTGTCGGTTTACGCTGGCAAGGCGTGAAAACCGATGAGAAAAGGGCAGGTGCGCTTGAATTGACGGCTTGCTCGGGATGTCGGCTAAGATAGATAAAGAAAGAGGGATTTTATGAGAACCTTACTGGTAAAAGAAGTAGCGAAAAAGGTGTGGAACTTTATTGAGGACGAGGGAAGCGGCCACCAAATAGACGGGTACCTGATCTGTGGGGAAGAGCGGGCCATTATGTTCGACACGCTCCAGGAGGTAACCGGCCTTTACCAAAAGGCGCGAGAGCTTACCAATTTGCCCATTGATGTGGTGATTTCCCATGGCCATGCCGACCATTTTGGCCTTGCCACCCAGGAATTTGTAGAAGCGGGCTGCAAAGTGTACCTGAACAAGTTGGACCGTCCTATGGTGGCTGGCCGGCTTGGAAAAGAACTCCCCGAAGATTTCTTTCAAGATTTGGAAGACGGCCGGGAATTTGATTTGGGCGGACGCGTTTTGAAAACCATGCTTCTTCCCGGACATACGCCCGCCGGAGACGTGCTTTTCATTCGAGAAGAGGGCCTTGTTTTTTCCGGGGACGCTATTGGCTCCGGCCACTTCTGGATGCAAATAGGTACCACCTCCTTGGAAGAACTGCTGGAAGGTGTAAAAAGGCTGAAAACAGAAGTGACGAAGTGGGGAAGAGAAATAAGAATTCTGCCTGGTCACCGGTACCAATCTCCTGTACCGCTGGGATTTTCTTACCTGGAAGATGTGGAAGCGGCCTTGCAGGGCCTGATCGCTGGAACCTTGCAGGGAGAACCCTATACTATGACCCTGGGTGAAAGGACCATCCATTGTAACCGCCTTTCCCATGGACTGCTCCGCGAATTCCTTTATGATCCCGAAAGAATAAAACGGCCCTAAGGATTGCCCTTCTGCCGTTAAAAAAGCAGGTCGTAGTTGACCGTGGTTTTGAATAACTCTCGAATGGTCTCCTGGTCGCTTGTTTGTCCCAACGCCCACATGAGCTTTGTGACTGTGGCCTCCAGAGTCATGTCGTAGGTTTCCAGCAGGTGGTATTTCTTTTTGAGGATATGCCCCACCTGGTAAACAGAAAGGTCGCTGCCTTCTTGGGGGACCTGAGTAGCCATGATGATGGTCTTTCCCTGTTGAGTAAGAGCCTCCAATTCCTTAAGATAAAGGCTGGGTATGCCTCCCACGCCATAGCTTTCTATGATGAGACCATCGCAGAGCTTGCCGGCGGCGGCAAAGGCCTCGGCGGGCATGCCGGGGGTCAATTTCAGCAAAAATACCCGGCTGTTCAGCTTGTGAAAAAAGTTAGGGACATCTGGCTTTTCCCAGGGGATATAACGAATCACCCTTTGGCCCCTTACGGAGGCCAGCTCGGGAAAGTTGATGCTGGTAAAGGCGTTGTAGCTTTTTGTGCGCATTTTTTTGGCGCGGGTTCCGGCGATTACATGGCTGCCAAATACAATACACACACCGCTGGGACCAGAATTGGCATAGAGAAGACTGTCGGCCAGGTTGGTTCTGGCATCGGTGTTTTCCGCATCGATGGGCTGCTGTGCACCGGTGAGCACGATGGGTTTTGCGGAATTTTGGATCAAATAAGAAAGGGCCGCGGCCGAATAGGCCAGCGTGTCGGTGCCGTGACAAATAACAAAGCCGTCGTAGGAGGAATAGTTTTCTTCAATGGCCGCGGCCATTTCCAGCCAATGCTCCGGACTTATGTTGGTGCTGTCCAAATTTAAAAGGGGCAAGGTGGTGATGCGGCAAAGAGAAGAAAAGTCCGGCAGGTAAGAAAGCAGTTCTTCCGGCGTCAGTTGGGGCGCAAGGCCCTGCTCCGTTTTGCGGGAAGCGATGGTGCCTCCGGTGGTGAGTAAAAGTATCTTTTTCATGAGATTCCTTTCCTTTGAAAATTAACTGTGGCAGAAAACACTGGGCCTTTTATTGCCGCCCAGGTTCTTCCGCCGGGAAGAAAAAGCAATAGGCTGTTAATAAAATAGCATAAACTTCTGGTTTCGTAAAGCCGATTTTCCAAACGTTAGAAAAGCCCTTGTATTCTGTCGTTTTTGTAAGTTTTTTTCCGAGAAATCGGAAAGCGCAGGTTGACTTTTGCCTTAGAAAGTACTATCATAGCTTCGCTGTTCTTTGGGCAACGGAAAAATGACTTATTGTTGTGATAGAAAGGGAGATCCCTAGGATGAAAAGAAATGGATTTAAGATGGCAGTTTTGTTTCTGGCTGCCTTGATGCTGCTTTCTATGGCGGCCTGCAGCGGAAAAGTGGCCAGCTTGAAGGAATTTGCAGAATCAGAAGAAATGCAGTCCCAGCGGAAGGTTTTGCAGGATCAGGTGGATGGACTGGTAGAGATCGATATTACCGGAGAGGACAACAGGCTCATTTACACCTTTACTTTCCTGCAGAATTTGGGAAATACCAGCGGTATGAGTGATGCTTTTAAAGAAATGGTAAAGGAACTGGAGCTTCAGAAAGAGGAAATCTTTGCTTCTCTAAAGTCCGCTGTGGAAGTAGATGATCCCGTGATTGTGATGAAATTTATCGATGTGAATGGCAAGGAAGTGTTCTTCCAAGAGTTCGATTCTCAAAATTGAGAAGTAAAGTGAAGGGAAGGACCAAGGTGGTTTTAAGATGCTTTCTGTTTCCATATCTATGGGATCGGGAGTTTCTATATAAGCAAAAGGCCGGGCTGCGGCGTCGGTTTGAGTAGAAAACGCGCGGTCGGCACAGTAGCTACGCCAAAATTATTATGTTAAAGGAGATTGACTTTTATGAAAAAACGTATTTGTTGTATGGGGATTGCGCTGGTTCTCCTATGTACCATGACGGCTTGTGCCAGTCTGGTCGCCACAAAAGGAGAGAGCAGCTCCGAGCAAGTCAAAAAAGAAAGCAGTGTCTCTACCTCGGAAGACAGCGAAAGTTCGGCGGCGAAAAAGGAAGAAAAGAGCAGCACGGGGCAGTCGGAAGCCACTTCCTCCGCAGCTTCTTCCGAAGCCTCCGGTTCGGAAGAAGCCGGGAGCTTTACCCTGGAAGATCTCATGAGCGCCGAGGCCATGCAGGAAGAGATCGAAGCGCTGGCATCTGCCGCCCAGGAAGGGGGCATGGACCTTACGGTGACTGCGGAAGGCAACAGGATGATCTATGTTTATCAATATCAGCAGGAACTGGCCGATAGAGAGCAGGTGGTTTCGCTTTTGGAAGAAAGCCTGGATAATGCAGCCGCTATTTTTGAATGAGTGGCTTCTTACATAGCCACCACTGTCAAGATAGAGAACCCTGTTGTGGAGATCCGGTACTTGGATATGCAAGGGGAGTTGCTTTGTGCCAGGGAGTTTTCTGCCCCGACAGGAGAATAAGACTGAGAAAGAAAAAACCGAAAACCTGAGCTCTCAGGTTTTCGGTTTTTTTATAAGAGAAACTGGTCTTCTTAGGCACCCTGGCAGAAAGCCAAAGCAGCGTCGGAAGCAGAAGCAGCGTCGGAAGTATAGCAGTCGGCGCCGATTTTCTGGCAATAAGCTTCGGTAACAGGAGCGCCACCGATCATTACCTTTACTTTGCCGTTCAATTCGGGATCGGCCTTTACCAGGTCAACTACGTTTTTCATTTCACCCATGGTGGTGGTGAGCAGAGCGGAGCAGGAAATGATATCGGCGTTGTTCTCTTTGGCAGTGGCAACGAACTGTTCAGGAGAGACATCCACACCCAGGTCGATCACGTTGAGGCCTTTGCCTTCCATCATCATTTTTACCAGGTTCTTGCCAATATCGTGCAGGTCGCCTTTAACCGTACCAATTACAACGGTACCTTTGGTTTCTACACCTGCCTCTACCAAGTAGGGCTTCAAAATTTCCACACCGCCGTTCATGGCTCTGGCAGCGATGAGCACTTCGGGAACAAACACTTCGTTGTTCTTGAACTTTTCACCAATCACGCTCATACCATCCAGCAGGCCCTCTTCCAAAATATCTTTGGCGGAAATGCCTTCATCCAAAGCCTGGGTGACCATTTCCTTTACCTTGGGCATACGGCCTTTTTGCAGCCAGCTGCTGATTTCTGCCAATAATTCTTTCTGATCCATTGTTGATTCCTCCTAGAGATTATGAAAGTTTCTTTCTGTTCTCTTTATATTTTTTGGGGGAGACCCCCGTTACGGATTTGAATACCTTGGTGAAATAGCTTTGGTCTTCAAATCCAGTAAGGTTGGCAACGTCTACAAGGGGCACATTTTGGTCGGCAAGTAAAATTTTTGCCCGCTCTACCCGAACCTTGTTGATGTAGGAAGAAATATTTTCCCCTGTCTCTTCTTTAAAGATACGGCTCAAATAAGTCTTGCTGAAATTCACATACTTGGCAATGCTGTCCAGAGTCATCTTTTGGTAATAGTTCCGGCGAATATAATCGATCACCTTATATACGGTGTCGGAATGCTTTACGGAAGAAAAATCGAAGGAATAACTGATGAACCGGTGCATAACGCCAGTGATCCAAACGCTTAGTTCCTCAATGGTATTGCATTTTTGCATTTCCGGAATACAGCCGGTGTTGAACCACATGATCTCGTTGATATCGGCGCCGGCATCGATAGCCGCCCGGGAAAGCACAGAGAGCAATTCTATGGTGCGAATCTTAATCAAAGATACATCGAATTCCGAAAGAATATAGATTTTTCCCAACAGATCGTTTAACAGCAGCTGAGCGCCGTTTTTATCGCCGTTTTTGATAAGTAATTGCAGTTCTTTTTCTGTTTCAATGGGATAAACAGGCACCCTGGCAGGGTCGTCCGGAGTTTGCGTTTCATAAAGCGACTTTAAGAAGTTTTCCTGTTTGAAGGTGATGCCGCCCAGCAGGCTGTGGGAAACACCGGAAATACCTTCTGTGAGCCCCGCCATGAGTTCGGCGATGTGGTTTACGTTTTCTGTGGAAAGATTTGAAATAGACATGATGTCTTTTCGAATCTCAGGGTTTTGGTACAACTCCATGATGTCGTCCAGTTCCCCCATGATGATAGGGCCAAGGACGAGGCCGCCGGCCAATTCCCCATTGTCATCCGAAACGGAAGAAGCGATGAAAATGAAACTTTCGGGGCAATAAAAAATGTATTTTCCACCCCAGCGGTAAGCTTCGTGACAACCATAGAGACAATTGTTTAAAAGTACACAATTTTTGTTTTGGCAATAAGGTGCAAACAGGTAAGCTTCGTCCCGATGTTCACCCACAAAGCAACGCTCCTGTGTATCGACCACCCGATATTCTGTACAAAACAGCTCTGCCAAATGACGGCCATAAAAATGTAGTTTTTGAAGGGTAATCTCTTTCATGTACGTCACCTTACGAAGGTTATTTTATCGGAACTCCTTTTTAAAATATAGAAATAAATTATGATTTTTGGTAATATTTTACGTTATGCTTTTTCAGCTTTCCAACAAACCTTCTTTTCATCGAAGCTGGGAAATATTTTGGCGCCGGGAGGACAGAGCAAAATTTCATCCTCTGGAAACTCGCCGTTTAGCAGCCGAAAAAGCAGGGAATTATCGCCATTGAAGGTGTAAAAATCCCAATGGTTCCTTTGTGCTAAAGCCCGGGCCCTTTCCTGGAAAGAAGCGTTTTTCCGGTAGGCGGGAGAGGTGATATAAGAGCAGGCATGGTAATGAAAAATCCATGCCTGGTCCTGCTCTAATAGAAAATCGGCATTTTCTTCCCCGTATTCCTCCGCATATTTTGCCCGAATGGCTGCCGGATCTTTTTCTGCCGGGACGGCATCTGTTTCAAACCAGCCGTTTGTAAGCCAAAGGCTGCCGGGGTGTTTTTCGAATTCCCGCAAATATCGTTGTTGAGAGCCTAAAAAAATGCCGATACAGTCATCTGTGCGGGGAAGTGCCAAAGGAAAATGGCGAGAAGAAAGTCCCGCGACGCCATAAGAACAAAGACCGTAACACAGCACCAGGGCGTTGGGAACCTGACGCAGGGTTCCGGACTCATAGGCTTGATCCAGTTTTTCAATCTCCAGTTGCAAGGCCTTCTGCAATAGCTCGGGAGTGTTGTGCATGCCCTGGGGCATCCAGGTGATTGTAGTGGTACAAGAGCTTTGGGACGCAAGGAAACTTACCTCCCGATAAAAGACCTGACAGGCGATTATATGCAGGGTCATCAGTTCACACAACTTTCTTAGTTATTAAGAATTTAAAGATCTAAAACCCCTTGCTCGCAATGCAAACAGGCATTTTTTTACCGAGCATTCATTGGCTTTGTGTTAAAAATAGAATTCGTCAAAATTTTAAAAAAAATAATAAAAAATTCCTAGAAAAAAAGGAGTTGGTGGTTTATGATAATAGAAATATCTAAAAATATTCATTTCGACTTTTTCTAAAAAATTCTTAAAAAATAACAACCGAAAGGAATGCTTCTATGTTTCAGGTTACGGTAACTTATCGGGGAAAATCTACAGTGCTATTATACCAAGAACCGGTGCTTCTTGCAAGCGTTTTACAGGACTGCGGTGTGCCTTTTTCCATGCCCTGCGGAGGCAGAGGCGTGTGCGGAAAATGTAAAGTGACCGCTTCCGGTGCTCTTTCAGAGCCCGGTGAAAAAGAGCGGGAGACGCTGGGAAAGGAACTGGAAAAGGGGAAGCGGTTGGCTTGTCTGACCCAGGCTTTAGGGGACGCTCAGATTCTTGTTGAACAGGCCGAGACCATGGTGCTGTCCGAAGGCGAGCTGCCGGAATTTTCGCCGGAGCCCTCGGGCAGCGGGCTGGGCTTTGCCGTAGATGTTGGCACCACCACTGTAGCCGTTTATTGTTACGACTTAAAAAAGGCCCTCTTGCTGGGAAAAGACTCCTTTCCCAATCCCCAGGGGATCTTCGGGGCAGATGTGATTTCCCGCATCGAAAAGGCCTTGGCGGGAGAAGCCGAGGCCTTGCGGGCCTGCCTGCGGGAAAAGCTGGAAAAATGTTTCTTAAAGCTGTGTGAAGAACAAAAGGCAGAGCCCTCGCAGGTGGACAGCATGGTCATTACCGGAAATACTACCATGATGTACCTGCTCTTTGGCGAAAGCGTGGAACCCTTGTCCCATGCGCCCTTTGAGGCTCCCTGCCGCTATGGCGTGGAGCTTTCCCAAAACGCTTTGGGCATGGAAGCCTTTTCCGGCGTCAAGGTTTATGTGCCTCCACTCATTGGAGCTTTTGTGGGCAGCGATATTACCAGCGCGGTGCTTTCCAGCGGGATTACCAGAAGGCCGGAAACTTCCCTGCTGATCGATGTGGGCACCAATGGGGAAATGGGCCTTTGGGATGGGGAAAGGCTGTTTTGCTGTTCCACTGCCGCCGGGCCTGCCTTTGAGGGAGCCGGAATTTCTTCCGGCATGTCCGCGGCCGAGGGAGCCATTGGCAAAGTGTGGCTGGAAGCAGGAAAAATCTGCTGTGAGATTATTGGCGGGGGAAAGGCCTTGGGCATCTGTGGTTCCGGGCTCATCGACGGCGTGGCGGCCCTTTTAGACGCTGGGTTGATCGACGAGACGGGCTGCATCAATGAAGACTGCGGAGAGTTTTCCCGTTATGTCGTGGAAGCGGATGACGAGCCTGCCGTATTGCTGGGGGAAAGCGGTGTAATGCTCACCCAAAAAGATGTTCGCCAGGTGCAGCTGGCCAAGTCGGCCATTTGTGCCGGAATACGCTCCTTGCTGCAGGAGGCGGGGAAAAAGGCAGAGGACTTGAACGAGTTGCTGTTGGCCGGCGGATTTGGCAGTTTCATTAACTGCGAAAAGGCTGGCCGAATTGGGTTGATTCCCCAAGAGTTGGTGGAAAAGGCCAGGGCCGTTGGCAACGCCGCCGGTATGGGAGCCATATTTGAACTGTTGAGCCTTTCCGGGCGCAGGGAAAGCCAAAAAATTGTTTCGGAATCTAAATTGCTGGAACTTTCTTCTTCCCCCTATTTTATGGAGCAATATGTGGAGTGCATGATGTTTTAAGGCAGGTTTCCCGGGACAGGAAAGACTTTTTGCCCGAAGAAAATTTTCCTTTTTGAAAATTTAAAAAGCCCTTGGTACAATAAAAAATAGAGGCGGTTTTGCCTCTATTTATTTTGTGAAATTATATTCTTTAAGCTTATTGACAAATTCGCCATGTCTGATATAATGAGTATAATAAAATCTCGTATTTTTCAGGAAAAGGCCAATGATATTTTTTCTTTTTGAGATTTTAAAACACATTTATTAAATAGGTTAAAATAGTGAGGAGGGAGCAAAGCTATCGAAAGGCATTTATTGGAAATCTTGGATTCTCCTGCCTGCCCCTTCACCGTGATGGCTGGTTTTGATGGCTATGTAGACAGTATTCTGCGCGTTTGTCGGAAAACCAGTACCAACGGGGCTTCCTATTTTCGACGCATGGATGAGTGGGGGGATTACCTAAAGGGGAAATCCGGGAAAAGCTGTTCCCTGGAGCTGAGGTTACAAAAAGAAAAAATAGGCGGAAATATGCCGATTTTTGCCAAAGCCTTGGCAAAGCTGGGCATAGGGATGAACTGTGTGGGCGCGATGGGCCTTCCGGAGCCCTTGCCGCTTTTTCGGGGCCTTCCGGAAAACTGCAGGCTGTATAGCGTGTGCGAGCCCGGCTTTTGTGAGGCTCTGGAGTTTGACGATGGCAAAGTGATGCTTGCCAGGAACGAAGGGGTAGACGGCTTGAACTTCCAAACCCTTTTGAAGGAGTTGCCTGTGCCCAAGCTTTTGGAGTTGATGGAAAGCTCCCGGCTTTTGGCTTTTTTTAACTGGAGTGAGATGAAGGGCAGCACAGAAATTTGGAGTGGACTGTTAAGAGAAGTATTCCCCAAATTTTCCCAAAGGAAAGAGATGTTCCTGGACCTTTCCGATTGCTCCCAACGGCCGGAGGAAGAGCTTTTGGAAGCTGCGGGTTTGATTCGAGAGTTTTCCCGGTATGGCAGGGTGGTTTTAAGCCTGAACCGCGGCGAGGCGGAGGCCTTGGGAAAAGTCTTGGGATGCGCCGAAAAGGAAGAGGCAAAACGACTTTTCCGTCTGCGGGAGAAGCTTTTGGCCGATACAGCAGTGCTGCATTTGCCAAACGGCGGTCTGGCAGCCAACGCTTCGGGCCTTTGGGGGCGGCCAAACTTGTTTTTGGAAAGGCCCAGGCTTTCTACCGGCGGCGGTGACAATTTCAACGCAGGTTTTGTTTATGCTCTGTTGTTCGGTTGTAGCGTGGAGGAGGCTTTGATCTGTGCCAACGCGGTTTCCGGCTATTATGTGTTCCATGGGGAAAGCCCCAATGCCGCCCAGTTGAAAGGCTGGCTTTTGGAACATAAGAAAGCCTATTTTGAACAGGACTTTTCAGCTTTGGCCGGATAAGGCTTTTCTGAGATCTGTTTACGCGCCGCTGTTCCTCTGCTCGGCTTTTACATTTCGGCAGCGCAGGTGACAGAAGTGTTTTTTAGTGCAGTGCAGTCCTTGGAGAGGGACTTTAATCACTACTACTCAAATTTGGTTAGGAGTAAAAAATATGAGAACTCCCAAGATTGTATTTATCGGGGCGGGCAGCATGTCTTTTGGTACGCCGACTTTTCGTGACATCTTTACGAATCCCAAGATGAAGGGCGCGACGCTTTGCCTGGTCGATATTGACCCGGAAAATTTGGAGCGCATGTATGGGCTGGCGGTAAAGCTGAACGAGCACACCGGCTACGGCCTCACCATCAAAAAAACGGCGGATCGCCGGGAGGTACTTTCCGGGGCCGATTTTGTCATCAACAGTCTGGCTATTGAGCGCTGCGAGCTGTGGAAGCAGGATTTTAATATTCCAAAGAAATATGGCATCCGGCACTGCCTGGGGGAAAACGGCGGCCCTGGTGCGCTGTTTTTTACCATGCGTACTTTCCCTGTGATTATGGATATTGTCAGAGATATGGAGGAGCTTTGCCCCGATGCTTGGTTCCTGAATTTCTCCAACCCGGAAACCCGGATTATTCTGGGTGTGAACATGTATTCCAAGATCAAATGTATTGGCCTGTGTCATGGCATTTTTATGGCTCAAGATGACATTGAGGAAATGATGGGCCGCGAGCGCCGCACTACCGACGTATTTGGCGCCGGTATGAACCATTTCCAATGGATTCTCTCTATTCGTGACAAAGAGACCGGCGAGGATCTGTACCCCAAGTTCCGGGAAATGGAAAAGGCTTATCCCCATGATGATTTCCAGCCCTATTCCCGGAAAATGTTCCACTATTTTGGTTTGTATCCCACCTGTTCCGACGATCATCTGGGTGAATATCAGGCTTATGGCTACGAAGCCGGCGAGCATGGCTACGATTTCGACTGGGACGCCCAAGATCGGGTGCGCATGAAAAATGAGATTGCCGCCTTGGTCGCCGGAGAAAAGGATATTGATGAATGGCTGGTACCTTCTGGGGAACAGGCGATTGAAGTGGTGACCGGTATCTTCTTCAACGATAGGAAAAACATTCCTTCTGCCATTGTTTACAACGACGGTGCTATTAGCCAGCTTCCCAACGACATAGCGGTGGAAGTGCCCATTACGGTGGATGGCGACGGCGTACATAAGCGGGTAGTACGCGGCATGCCGGATGGCGTCATTGGCTTAATGAACCAGCAGGTGTCCGCTCAGCGGCTCTCTGTTCGCGCTGCCGCTCAAGGCTCCAAGGAGCTGGCTTTGCAAGCGTTGCTCTGCGATCCTACCATTAATAGCACGGCTGCTGCCGAGGGGATTGTAAACGAGCTGTTCGAGATTAACCGCCCCTATATTCGCAAATGCGTTTAAAAGAAGTCGGCTTCTTATAACTTTCAGGGCCAGGGTACCGAAACGGTACTCTGGCCCTGCCATTTTCTGTTTTTCGCTTGCTCTATGGGTGGAAGAAGAGTATGATTACAAGTAAACTTAGGAAAGGGTGTCGGTTTGGAGAAGAATTGGGAAACGGAATTGTTAGGGAAAGTGCCGGAAAGGCTGCTTGCATGGTACGATCAAGGAGCGAGAGTGCTGCCATGGCGGGAAGATCCCAGGCCCTATCGGGTTTGGGTTTCGGAGATCATGCTGCAACAGACCAGGGTGGAAGCGGTAAAGCCGTATTTTGAACGCTTTCTCGCGGAACTTCCTACCGTAGAGGCTCTGGCGGAAGCGCCGGAGGAGCAGCTTTTAAAGCTGTGGGAAGGTTTAGGCTATTATAACCGGGTGCGGAACCTGCAAAAGGGGGCGCGGGCGGTGAAGGAGCGCTTTGGGGGAGAAATCCCTGCAAGTCGGGAGGCGCTACAGTCTTTGCCAGGTGTGGGAGATTATACGGCCGGGGCCATTGCCTCTATTGCCTTTAACCTGCCGGAGCCTGCGGTAGACGGCAATGTACTGCGGGTGTTTTCCCGAATTTTGGCCAGCAGGGAAGATGTTTTAAGCCCCAAGACAAAACGGGGAGTAGAAGAAAAAGTGAGGCAGATTATTCCCTCTCGGGCAGGAGATTTTAACCAGGCCCTTATGGAGCTTGGCGCTATGGTGTGTTTACCTAACGGAGTGCCGAAATGTCTGCTATGCCCTTTGAACCGGCTGTGTCGGGCGCATTTGGAAGGGTCGGAAACGGAACTGCCGGTAAAGGCCGAAAAGAAACCTCGGAAAATTGAGGATAGAACGGTTTTTTTGTTGTTCTGTAAGGGGGAGGTAGCCTTGCAAAAAAGGCCTGCCAAAGGCCTTTTAGCAGGTCTCTGGGAGCTTCCTTCCGTTTTGGGACATTTGAGCATGGAAGAGGCGGCGAAAACAGTGGAGAAATGGGGGCTATCTTTGGAAAGGTTGGAGGAACTAAACCCGGCAAAGCACGTTTTTACCCATGTGGAATGGCATATGGCGGCCTGGAGGGCTCAGGTGCCGAAAGAGGTTCAAGAGTTTACCTGGGTCACCGCTCAGGAATTAGAGAAGGCTTATCCCCTTCCTTTCGCCTTTAAGGCGTATTTTCCGGAATTGAAAAAGGGAGTTTCTGAATAAAATTAGGAAAGACTCCAGGGCTGTCCTGTTTCCTGCCCCCGGGTAGAAATCCGCCAAAAGAGATAGGTGTTTTTCTGTCGCCGGAGAAGAAAAAAGCGGGTTCTCTTTGGCTTTTTGCCTGGGAGAAACCGCTTTTTTTCACTTTGTTAGCGAGAGGGGGTTACAGGTTTTTAAGTGTTTTTTAAACGGGAGGAATAAATTGCTGGCTCAGCCCTCTGAAAAGTGCCGCCGTCCCAACAGGAGTATAGCGCCTCCCACGGCGAACAAGATAGCCAGGCTGATAACCCCAATGGAATCTCTTCCAGTGATCTGGGTGAAAACGGCAACCAGCATGGGGCCGATGACAGCGGCAAACTTTCCAAAAATATCAAAGAAGCCAAAATATTCGTTAGAACGTTCCGGAGGGATCAGTTTTCCGAAGTAAGAGCGGGAAATGGCTTGAATGCCTCCCTGTACCGTACCCACCAAAAAAGCCATGCACCAGAACAGAACCAGGGAAAGGGTGAGAGCGTCGGAACTGTTGGGGTTTTGTTCAATATTGAAGCCCATAAAAAAGCCTGTCAGGCAAACTACAAAATAAACGCAAATGGCGCCCAGCAGTACCTGAATGGAACCAAACCGCTCCGCAAGTTTGCCGAATAAAATGGAAAAGGGGACGGCCACAATCTGAGTGAGGAGCAAGGCTAAAATCATGCCAATGTTATCCAATCCCAATTTAGAACCGTAGGAAGTAGAAATGGAAATAATGGTGTTTACCCCGTCGATATAAAAGAAGTAGGCCAAAATGAACAGTAAGATTTTTTTTTGGGCTGCCAGTTCTTTGGCAGTCTTCCACAGGTTGGAAAAAGTAGAACGGAACAGATGGCCCTTTTTCGCTTCTACATAATGAACTTGCTTTACATACAGAAGCGTAGGAAGACTGAACACCAGCCACCAAACACTGGTGAGAATAATGACCAGGCGGAAGGCCAGCATGTTGGTCATTCCCATGACAAACAGGATTATGATGGAAAGCACAAAAGGGATGGTGCTGCCGCCGATATACCCCATGGCGTACCCCCAAGAAGATACCTTATCCATTCGTTCCGGCGTGGTGACGTCGGTAAGAAAAGAATCGTAAAACAGGCAGGAACCGGAAAAACCAATGTGAGAAAGCACATAACCGAGAAGCAAAAGGCGATAGTCTTCCACAAAGGCATTGGACAGGGTGAAGGCTACGCCCAAAAACAGAGCAGCGGCAAACAGCTTTTTTTTATGCCCTTTATGGTCCGCAAGTGAACCCAGCACAGGGGCTAGAATGGCCACAAGGAACGTGGCAATCGAGGTGCCATAAGACCAAAGCACTAAATTGTTGGCGCCGTTTTGTTCGCAGACAGCCCCAAAATAGATGGGGAAGAGCACAGCTAGAATATTGGTGGCGTAAACGGAATTGGCCCAATCGTACATAATCCAGCTTTTTTCCGCTTTGGTGAATTTTTTTCTGGAATGTTCCTGTTTTGGACTTCTCATGGTAATACCCCCAGTTGCCGGTGCCGGAGGAGCGGGCACCCTCTTGGGAATATCATCTCATGTTACGGTCCGATTTACAATGGTTTTTTTAAAATTTAACAAATTTTAGCAAATCTCACAAACTTCACCCAGGCAATATTCTTCCTGTACCTGGGTGAGCCTCACAGGCAGGATCTTTCCCTGAAGGGGCTTCCGAGAAGCAGCCAAAATGGGAATATAATTTTTGGTATACCCTTCGTAGAAATCGCCTTGCTTTTTTTGCTCGAAAAGGACCTCTTCGACTTTTCCCAGCTGGGCCCGAAAAAAAGCGGATTGCAGCGCTTTGGCGGCCGTGAGCATCTTGTGGCTTCGTTCCTCCTTTTCCCGGTTCGTGCATTGGTTTGGGGCGGAATAGGCTTTAGTGCCCGGCCGGCGGGAATAGGCGAAAACGTGTACCTTGGCAAAGGCCATCTCCTGAACAAAGGCCAGCGACTGCTGGAATTCCTCTTCTGTTTCCCCGGCGAAACCCACCATTACGTCGGTGGTGATGGCACAGTTGGGGAAGGCCTTTCGCAAGGCAGCCACGATCTGCCGGTATTCGCTGGTGGTGTAATGGCGGTTCATACGGCTCAGAGTGCCGTCACATCCACTCTGCAGGGAAAGGTGAAACTGCGGGCATAGCTTTTCCTGAGCCCGCATTCTGGAAATGACCTCTGCCGAAAATCGTTCTGGTTCTAAAGAGCCCAACCTTACCCGCCGGATTCCCTCCACTTTGCAGGCTGCCTCAATAGCGTCGCAGAGCTGAAGGCCAAGGTCCTGGCCATAGGCAGGAAGGTTGATCCCGGTAAGCACCGCCTCTTGGTAGCCGCGGGCGGCAAGAGTGGTAAGTTCGGCGGTGATGTCGGCCAAGGGCTTTGAACGCACCCTGCCTCTGGCATAAGGAATAATGCAATAAGAGCAAAACCTGTTACAGCCATCCTCTATTTTGAGGAAGGCCCGGGTTCTGCCATGAAAATCGGATACTTGAAGCGGTTCAAAGGCGTCTCCCGACTTGTGAGGAGGGATGTCTACCATCCGCTGCTTTTTGGAAAGGTAATCCAAAAGGTAGGACGCCAGGGAAGTCCGGTTCTTTACGCCAAGCACGATATCTGCTTCCAGGAAGTTTTGGGCCTCCTTGGGAAATGCCTGGGGCCAGCAGCCGGTGAGTACCGCAATGGCTCCGGGGTTTTGTTTTTTCGCCCGGCGCAGGGCTTGACGGGCTTTTTGGTCGCTGGCAGCGGTGACCGTGCAGGAATTAAGCACCACTATATCGGCCTTCTCCGGACCTTCTGCCTGCCGGAATCCCACTTTTTCCAAAGCCTCCAGCATGGCCTGGGATTCATATTGATTCACCTTGCAGCCCAGCGTAATAAACTTTACTTTGAGTCCCACTGTGTTGCCTCCTTCTCCAGAGCCTCCAATTCTTCGGAAAGGGAAGTCCACTCCTGCAGCAGGCTGTCGGAAGCCTCCTGCAGGCGGGTGATTTTTTCCGAGGTTTCGGAAATGGCCTCATAATCGGAAGCGATTCCCGGGTCCTGCAAATGTTCCTCCAGGGCTTGCCGCGCCAAATCATTTTCCTCAATTTCTTTTTCCAGCCGAGCAAGGGCCGAGCGCTTTTTTCGCACCCCGGCTTCATGCTCTTTCCGCAGCCGGTACAGGTTTACTTTTTGGGGAGCGGCAGCTTTCTGCTCCTCTTCCGCTTCCCGCTTTTCCAAATAGGCGTCGTAATTTCCCAAATACAACCGGGCCCCGTCTTTTCCCAGGGCATATACCTTATCGGCCAGCTTGTTGATCAGGTACCGGTCATGGGAAACCACAAACAAGGTGCCGTCGTAACCGGAAAGGGCATCCTCCAGGGCTTCGCAGGAGCCGATATCCAAATGGTTGGTGGGTTCGTCCAGCAGAAGAAAATTGGCTTTTGAAAGCATCAGCTTCAAGAGCAATACCCGGGCCCGTTCCCCGCCGCTAAGCCCGCCGATGGGCTTGAATACGTCTTCTCCACGGAATAGAAATACCGCCAGGGCGCTGCGTACTTCGGTTTGGGTCATTTGAGGGTGCAGATCCCAAATTTCGTCGATCACGGTTTTTTCATCGTGCAGGCTTAGCTGCGATTGCTCGTAGTAGCCCAGGTCAATCCCTGCTCCCAACCGGACAAACCCAGTATTGGGCCGGTATTGCTCCAGCAGAATTTTAAATAAAGAGGTTTTGCCGCAGCCATTGGGACCGATGAGAAAAATTTTTTCCCCGCGCTTGATTTCCAAGTCTACGTGCTGGAACAGAGGCTCTCCACCATCGAAGGAAAGGGAAAGGTTTTCGGCGGTAAGTACATCGTTTCCGCTGCGGCGGCTGGCCTTGAAGCGGAATTTAATGCTGTCGGGTTCGGCCTCGGGTTTTTCCAATGTGGCTTCTAAACGGTCAATAGCCTTTTGCTTGCTGGCAATGGTCACATAGTTCCGCTCTTGATTCCAGCGCCGCTGCTGCTCAATGATCCCTTCCAGACGGCCGATTTCTTTTTGGGTGTTTTCATAGACTCGTTCCATAGAAAGGCGTTTTTCCGCCCGAAGTTTTAAATAGGTGGAGTAGTTGCCTTTGTAGGAGGTAAGAGTTTTCCCCTCCATTTCCAGGGTGCGGGAAGTGACCTTATCCAGGAAATATCTGTCATGGGAAATGACAATATAGGAACCGGTATAATTTTTTAAAAATTCCTCCAGCCATTCCACGGAAAGGATGTCCAAATGGTTGGTAGGTTCGTCCAGCAACAGCAGGTTTGCGCCGCCCAGCAGCATTTTTGCCAGCTGGAGCTTGGCTTTCTGTCCGCCGCTGAGCACGCCCACCTTGTTTTCCAATTGGGCTTCCGAAAATCCCAGCCCCATTAAAGCGCTGCGGGCCCGGGAACGACAGGTAAGGCCGCCTTCGGCCACAAAACGGTCGTTCAGTTCGGTCTGTTTGGCAATGAGCCGGTGCATCTCCGTTTCCGGAGGGGAACCGGAAAGCTGGCGGCTCAGTTTATCCAGCTGCTGTTCTATGGAAAGCAGGGAGGAAAAAACAGTCATAACTTCTTCGAATGCTGTTTTTTCAAAATCCCGGCACACATGCTGTTCCATATAGCCTAAAATGGTTTCTTTGGCATAAACCACACTGCCGGTGTCGGGGGTGTATTCCCCGGTGAGTACCTTGAATAAAGTGGTTTTGCCGCTGCCATTGACACCTACCAGGCCGATGTGTTCCCCCTTTTGCATTTCAAAGGTTACCTGTTTTAAAATGGTTTCTTCGCCAAAGCTTTGGGCAATATTATGAACGGTCAAAATAGCCATGGTTATCTTCTCCGAAAATAGTTGATTGCGTAGTATTCTCCATTATAAAGGAAAACCGCGGTTTTCGCAACCAATTTTGCCAAGGAACATCTTTGATCCGGTATATACCCCTTGGGGGAAATAGGCTCTCCGCTTTTTAAAGTGAAAAGTGGTTTTATGGAAAATGGTAAAGCCGCCGAACTTAGCCCCAGGAAAGGAAGGTGGAATTTGCAAAAAGGCCGGGAATATGATATTATAAGATATCGTATAAAAATGATGGATTAGCATGAAAAAATAGAAGAGGTATGCTGCATAATCCATGCGGCGTAAGATAAAGAAACGAGGCTTCTGTATAACAGACCGAAAAGGGGGAATCTTTTTGGAGATTGGGGCCAGCACCTCTTGCTTATACCCGTTGGAAACGGAACGATCGTTAGAAAAACTGCTGTCTATGGGCTGCCGTTTGTTCGAAGTCTTTTTGAATGCGAAGGAGGAGTTGGAGCCTGCTTTTTTGCGGCAGCTGAAGGAGAGGGCCACAGACTTTGGGGCCAAGTTCGTTTCGGTGCATCCGTATACCTCAGCTGCGGAATCTATGTTGTTGTTCGGCAATTATCCCCGGCGCACCAAGGAAGGCTTTCGCTTTTATGAGAAATACTTTGAGGCTGCCGCTTTTTTGAAAGCGAAATATGTGGTCATTCACGGCCAGCAGCTTGGCCATGGAGCCCTTTCCGACGAGGGCTATTGGGAGCGTTTTGGAGAGCTTACTCAGTTGGGGAAAAGGGTAGGGGTTCGTCCGGCGCAGGAAAATGTGTACAACCACAGGAGCAGTAAAATGGAATTCCTTTTGGGCATGAGGAAGTACCTGGGGGAAAATTGTGCCTTTGTCCTGGATGTGAAGCAGTGCCTTCGTTCCGGCGTGACTGCGGAAGAAACAGCGGAGGCCATGGGGGAATCTCTGTGCCATCTTCATGTAAGCGACAGCAGCCCCGGGCACGATTGCCTGGTTCCCGGAAAGGGTGTTTTTCCGTTTTTCAGCTTTTTCCGCTTTTTGGAGGAGCGGGAGTACCCTGGAAGCGCGGTAATAGAAGTGTATAGAAGCAATTTTGGGGCGGAGGAAGAACTGGAGAAAAGTCTCGAATTTATAAAGGAATGGCAGAATTTGTAAACTTTATGTATTTTTTCTTGCTTTCTCCTTTTCGAGTGTAGTATACTTAAACGATGGAATAAATAGCCGGCTCAAAATTTGACGGGGAGGCAACGGTAATGAAATGCCCTTTTTGCGGTTATAGTGAAAGTCGTGTGATCGATTCCCGCCCTACGGACGAGGGCGCGCGCATCCGGCGCAGGCGGGAATGCCTGAAATGCTCCAAACGATTTACCACTTACGAGATCATTGAAAACGTTCCCATTGTTGTTATAAAAAAAGATAAATCCCGGGAAACTTTCGACCGGAATAAGCTGTTAAACGGTTTGCTGCGGGCCTGTGAAAAGCGGCCGGTATCGGTAGATACTCTGGAACGTATTGTAGATGAAATTGAAACCTTGCTTCAGAATTCCCTGGACAGGGAGGTTTCTTCTCAACGCATTGGCACCTATGCCATGGAAAAGCTGAAAACGGTAGATGAGGTGGCCTATGTCCGCTTCGCTTCGGTATACCGGCAGTTTAAAGACATCAATAGCTTTATGGAAGAGCTGAGCAAGATTATCAACAGCAAAAAAGAGTAAGAATTTTCTACAAGAGAGGCTTTTTGTTTTCTCACCAGAGAACGTAGACCATATTCTTGATACAGAAAGAAGGAAATTTCTATGGAAAAGGCAAAAGTCTATTTCACAAAAGAGATCACGCCCCAGGCTGTGGTGAGGCTTTATGAGGCTTTGGGCCTAAAGCTTCCAGGCAAGGTGGCGGTAAAGCTTCATTCCGGTGAGGTGGGGAACCAGAATTTCCTGCGGCCCGATTTTATGAAGCCGGTGATTGATGCTGTGAAGGGTACGATTGTGGAATGCAATACCGCCTACGAGGGCAAGCGAAACACCACCGAGGAGCATGAAAAGACCATGAAGCTTCATGGCTGGACAGAGATCGCCCCCGTCGATATTATGGATTCCACCGGAGACTTGGAATTGCCGGTAGAAGGCGGCAAGCGCATTCAGAAAAATTACGTAGGCGCAAACCTGAAAAATTACGATTCCATGCTGGTGCTTTCTCATTTTAAGGGCCATCCCATGGGCGGTTTCGGCGGAGCCTTGAAAAACATTTCCATTGGCATTGCCTCTGCCTTCGGCAAGGCTTATATTCATGGTGCGGGCGATCCGAAAAAACTGTGGACGGCCGACCATGACGCTTTCCTGGAATCTATGGCTGACGCTTCCAAATCTATTGTAGAATATTTTAAGGGCAAAATTGCCTTTGTAAATGTGATGAAGAACATGTCGGTAGACTGCGACTGCTGCGCGGTGGCGGAAGATCCTGCCATTGCAGATATTGGCATTTTGTCTTCTCTAGACCCTGTAGCTTTGGACCAGGCCTGTCTGGATTTGGTATATGCTTGTGACGACCCGGGAAAACCCCACTTGCTGGAGCGCATAGAATCCCGCAATGGCGTCCATACTGTGGAGGCCGCCGAAGAACTGGGCATAGGCACTCGAAAATATGACCTGATCGAGCTGTAAAAAGACGCCTTCTTACAGCAGTCCATGTTTTTTGTGCGAGACATTGCTTAAAATTATTTAAAAGGGTTACGAAAAGGGAAACGCTTCTTCGGAGGTTGTTTCCCTTTTATTTTTCGGCGACGGGCTGTTTTTTGCCTGTTGCTTTTTTATAATGTGTTTCTTCCGGTAAAATGGAAAAGTTTCCGGCAAACACCTTTTCCGGAATTCAGGGTATTGGCTTTGCCGTCAGTTTTTGTGTTCGCCGTAAAAGAAAGTGCGGTATTCTTGAGGCGTATAACCGGTTGCTTTCTTAAAAATCCGGGCGAAATAGGTGGGGGAATCTATGCCTACGGCCAGGGCGACATCCTGGATCTTTTTGCCGGGTTTTAGCAGCAGCTTTTTCGCGGCGTCTATTCGGGCTTGGAGCAGGTATTCTGTCAAGGTAACGCCAGTGGCATTTTTAAACAGCCGGGAAAAGTAGGTGGGGTTTAAATATACCGTTTGTGACAAAGTATTTAGGGAGAGGTCACTGTCAATATGTTCGTGAATATAATTTTTGATAAAATCGATGGTGTTTTGATTGTCTTTGTCTTTTTGGAGCATGGGAAGTGTTTCCCTTTCTGCGCTGGCCCGTTCCTTTTCCACAAGGTTGGCATATTTCTTTACCGATTCCACGATCTCTTCATCCAGGTTGTACTTCAAAATGAAATCGTCACATTTGGTTTTGATAGCCTGATAAGCGTAGTCGAAATCGTTGTAACCCGTCAAAAGCAAAACTCGGCAGTTTTGGTTTGCTTTCTTGGCGACCTCTGCCAGTTCGAAGCCGTTCCAGTTCGGCATTTTAATATCGGTAAGCAAAATGTCGATGATATCGGTACGCAGGATTTCCCGGGCCTGCCGGCTCATGGTGGTTTTTAGGTATTCGTACTGAGGGAGCCCGTTTTTCAGAGTTCGGTAAATGCTGTCCAGAATTTCCAGCTCGTCATCTACGATCAATATTTTTACCATGGACTTTTCTCCTTTCCCGCCTTTGGATCAAGGGAAGGCTTTCCGGGGAGCCGCATGGTAACCCGGAGCCCGCCCAATTCACTTTGTGACAATTCCAACCCGCAGAGGTTGTCATGGAAAAACAACTGTAGCCTGCGGTGAATATTTACCAGGCCGGAGGATTTTGCTTCTTTCACCTCTCCGGAGAGGTGTTGACTCAGATCCTCGATCTGAGTTAAATGTTGCTGGTAGCCTTCGGAATTATCTTCCACATGAATCAGGAGATAATTCTGTTCTTCTTCAAAAGCGATCTGTAAAATTCCGTCGAATTCCACGTCCTCCAGGCCGTATTTGAAGGAGTTTTCTAAAATCGGCTGTAGGATCAGCCGAGGGACAAGCAGTTCTTTGCATTGGGGTGGGGGCTGGCCCCAATTTATAGTGAGCCTGTCTTTAAACCGGATGGCTTGGATATCGGCATAGACCTTGGCATGGAGGAGCTCTTCGGACAGAGGGATGGAATCGCTGTCATTTTTTGTGACATATTTGAAATATCTGCCTAACATATCCGCAAACTCTTTGGCCTCCTCGTACTCTTTAGAGTTGATGCGTTTTTTTAAGATAAAGAAGCTGTTGTAAAGAAAATGGGGATTGATCTGGGCCTGCAGCTGGCGCAGGTCAGCTTTTTGGATGAGGATTTTTTGGGTGAAGATGTTGTTAATCAAATATTTAAGCTTTTCGGTCATACGGTTAAAGGCGGCATAAATTGTGGCGAATTCCCGCAAGTGGGCTGCGGGCAGCTTCGCGCCAAAATTTTCGTTTTCCACCTGGCTCAGCGCATTGATCAACTGATCAACAGGCTTCTTGATCATTCGGTAGAGGGCAATACAGTAGATCACCGTTAAAAGGGAGACAGCTGAGGCAAAAAACAAAAACTGAAGGGAAAGCTTTTGCATATTGGAAAATACGGCCTTTTCCGGGATAATCTGAACGTAATTGGCGTGGAGGGCCGAAGAGTAGTAGGGAACGATGACATAGGATTGACCATGTAAAACTGTTTTTTGGGAGCCTTTCCAACTGGTGTTTTCCAACAACGGTAAGATATCGGGGGAAGTAGCAATATGGTGTTCGAAATCGTCGAAGATCAAAATACTCTGGGCCTCCTCCGAGACATGAAAGCTTTTGAGATTTTGAATGATGAAATTTTGGTCGAACACTGTTTCTACACAGAAAATAAAATCCGGTCCGAGTGGGGAAGCGGCAAAGGGCAAGGTGAGCAAGTGCAGTTCCTCCGAGGAGTAAAGGAGACCGCTGTGATTCTTTTGCAGCATTTCTTCTATACGCCCTCGATCAAGCTCCGTAAAGCTGACGGGCGCTGTGCTCAGGGTACGTTCCAGGCTGTCCAGATGAATAAAAAGGTTTTTGATATAACGGTTGCTCATCTGTATAGTAGCAATTTGGGAGATCAGGCGGTTTAAAGCGCTGGCCATATTAAAGTCGATGGCGGCGATATTGCCGTTTTGTAGATAGAGGACATCACTGTTGTTTAAGAAGCTTTGCTGGGTTTGTTCTATGGCAGAAAATTCTGTTTCCAGCCCTGCAAGGTAAAGAGAGACCTGCTTTTTTACCGAATCTTGGTATTGGTTCACCATTAAATTATAGCTGTTCCAGTAGAAAGCCGAGCCTATAAAGAGCAGGCTGGAGCAGAGGATCATGCATAGTAAAACAATTAAGATCGAAATGGAAAGCCTGTTTCCTTTGACTGCCGGATCAGAGAGCTTTCGTCGTTTTCCCATGATTATTCCCTCTCAATAATAACTTTCTGTTTATCTTATCCTAGCATTTTTTTGACCATAAGAAAAGCTGTAGCAAGAAACTGGACAAAAAAAGTCTAAAATGTAAAAATGTTACTATTTTTCTGGAGTAGGCTTCATGCTATAGTAAAGGCTATAGAAAGTCGTAAGGAAAGCGACGAAAATTTATTGAGAATGGAGAGAACGAGATGAACAGAATGAAAAGATGCCTTGCTTTCTTCCTGGCAGTTGTTCTGGTGGCCTCTATGACAGGCTGCGTTTCCAAGGAGCCGGAAAAAAGCAGCACACCTTCTGCTTCGGAAGGCACTTCCAGCAGCACTTCCACAGACAGTTCAGCTGTCACGGAACCGACAGGTGAAGCCGAAATAGACCCCTTTGGAAAGTACGACCCGCCCATTACCCTGACAGCGGTTCGCTCTGTCAACGCTGAAACCAGCATATTTCAAGATGGCGATGACATCGAAAACAACCCCTATACCAGGCTGCTTTATGAGGAGCTGGGAATCACCGTAAAGTACGATTGGGTGGTAGACGCAAACCAAGCCCAGGCAAAATTTGCCACCATGCTGGCATCTAACGCGCTGCCCGATTATTTCCGTGCCAATTCGGCCGATTTCATGAACCTGGCGCAGAACGACGCGGTCATGGATATTACCGAGCTTTATGACACCTGGGCCAGCGACCTTTTGAAGACTCACGACTCTAACTTCAAAGAGGGTTACGATTCCGGTTTTGTCAACGGGAAGCATTACGGTATTGCCGACCTGGGATGGGGCATCATTTCCATGCCCAATATCATGTGGATCCGCCAGGATTGGCTGGCAGAAAGCGGCATGGAAGCTCCCAAGACCTTGGATGAGTTCGAAGCCCTGGCCAAGAAATTCCAGGAGAACCATCCCGGCTCGGTGGTTGCTTTGGAAAAATCACTGCTCAGCGGCGTCAATTCCCTTACTCCCATTATGAACGCTTACGGCGCTTATCCGGGGATCTGGGTAGAGGCTGACGATGGCACTTTGGTTTGTGGCGACATTCAGCCTGAAGTAAAAACCGCGCTGGAACGCATTCAGAAAATGTATGCCGACGGCATTTTTGATAAGGAATTTTCTGTAAAAGATACCAATAAGGTGACAGAAGACACTACTGCCGGAAAAGTGGGCATTACCCTGGCCTGCAACAACATCGGCTTCTGGGCAGTTTACGACCTGGCAAAGAATGACCCTGACGCAGCATTCATCCCCTTTGATATTCCCAAGCTTAATGCCGACGACGATGTTTATCTCCAGGGCGGCTGGCCGGTAGGCGAATATATTGTTATTAACAAGAATATGGAACACCCCGAAGCGGTGATCAAGATGATCAATGTATTCTGCAAGCATTTTGCGGCAGGTACTTTTGATGAACCCGAATATAAGGGCACCTCTTACTGGACCTGGCCTTCCGCTACTCAGTGCGACCCCACCAACGAATATGTTTCTTATAAAAACATTTCGGAAGCACTGGTGACCGGAGATGATTCCAAGATCACTGCTCAGCAGCGGCCTTTCTACACCGCGGCAAAAATGTGGCAGGATGAAAAAGATACCGTTACCGATAACTCCGCCTATGGACGCTATGTGCAAATGGGTCCCAACGGCGCCTATTCTGTCATTGCCCCTTATGTAGATAACGACAGGATCCTTTTAGACCGTATGCAGGGCGCTGTACCTCCCAACTATGCCAAAGTTTCCGAAACCTTGAAAAAGCTGCGCGACGATACTTATACGAAGATCATCATGGGCGCTCCCATTGACGAGTTCGATAAGTTTGTGGAAGATTGGAAAAAGCTGGGTGGCGACGATGCTACAGTAGAAGTCAATGAATGGTATGGGAAATAAGAGCGGTCTCTCATAACATCCCTTAAGCAAAAAGTCTTTTTTCGGGGGGAGAGGTAATTTTCCTCTCCCCTTTTCTCTTCTTCTTTTGGTGAGAAGCTTTTATTCAAATATGATTACGGCAAGGGCGTAGTGCTTTTCAGCGTTCCTCCGGGAAAGGATTTTTTGATGAATAAAAGAAAATTGAAAAGAAATCTTCCATTGCATCTCATGCTCATTCCCGGCATTATCATTTCTCTCATATTTGTCTATTTGCCATTGGTAGGCTCTGTGATGGCCTTTCAGGATTATAACCCCATCAAAGGTTTTTTTGGTTCGGAATGGGTGGGGCTGAAGAATTTTGAGTTCATTGCTGCGCTGCCCGGCACCTTTCAGGTGTTGCGGAATACCATTTATATTGCCTTTTTTAAAATCGTGGGCAACATTATAGTGCCAGTCACCTTTGCGCTGCTGTTGAATGAGCTGCGCTCCAACAAGTCCAAGCGGGTGCTGCAAACCTTTATTTACATGCCTAACTTTCTTTCCTGGATTATTCTGAGCGGCATTATTATGGACCTGTTTTCTCCTTCGGACGGGCTTGTCAATAACATTTTAGGTGTGTTCGGGATAGAGCCCATTTTCTTTTTGGGCGATAAGTTTTGGTTCCCTGTCACTATGATTGTCACCGATATTTGGAAAGGCTTTGGCTTTGGAACCGTCATTTATTTGGCGGCCCTTACCAACATTGACCCAAGCCTGTATGAAGCCGCTATGATCGATGGCGCGGGACGGTGGAAGCAAACCATACATGTGACCCTGCCGGGTATGGCTCCCATTGTCATTTTGATGACAGTGTTGGGTCTGGGCAATATTTTAAATGCCGGATTCGACCAAATTTTCAACCTTTTGGGCCCAGCTGTTTACGACACCGGCGATGTGATCGACACCTTCATTTACCGTCTGGGTATGATACAGGCCCAGTATTCCGCTTCCGCTGCAGTGGGGCTTTTCAAATCGGTGGTATCGTTCCTTTTTGTATCGCTTTCTTATCTGCTGGCAGATAAACTGGCCAATTACCGCATTTTCTAAGGGAAGGGGAAAACAGAGTTATGAAAAAAATGTCTAAAGGGCGGCTGGTATTTGAGATATTCAATTATATCATTCTCATCAGCGCCGCACTTACCTGTTTACTGCCCTTTGTCAACCTGCTGGCGGTTTCTTTGAGCAACCGCAGCGCCGTGGCCGCCGGCGAAGTGCTGTTCTGGCCTGTAGATTTAGACCTTTCGGCCTACGAATTCATTTTGCATTCCAACAGGTTTATTCGATCCTTCCTTATTTCTTTGCAGCGTGTGGCTTTGGGCGTGGCGATTAACATAGTAGTGATTATACTTACCGCTTACCCCCTTTCCAAAAGCTCCAAAGATTTTAAATCGAGAACAGTTTATTCCTGGTTTTTTATTTTTACTATGCTCTTTGTGCCCAGTATGATCCCCTCCTTTATTGTGGTGCAGAACCTGGGGCTTATCGACACCATTTGGGCCTTGGTTTTGCCTGGTGCTCTTCCCATTTTCAACATGGTGGTCATGCTGAACTTTTTCCGCAATCTGCCAAAGGAGCTGGAAGAGGCCGCGCTTATCGACGGCGCGGGCCATTGGACCATTCTCTGGCGTATTTTCGTGCCCCTTTCCACCCCTTCTATTGCCACCATTACGCTGTTTTGTATTGTAAACCATTGGAATGCCTGGTTCGATGGCATGATCTATATGAACCGGCCGGAAAATTATCCCTTGCAGAGCTATTTGCAGTCTATTGTGGTGACTCCGGAATCGATCATGCAGGTGATGAACCCTACCGACGAAATGGCGAGGCTTTTGCTCTCCTTAAGCAATCAAACGGCCCGGGCGGCTCAATTGTTCGTGGCTACGATCCCTGTGTTGGTAGCATATCCTTTCCTGCAAAAATATTTTACTACAGGGCTTGTGATGGGCAGCGTAAAAGGGTAAAATAGGCTAAACCTCCCCACGGTTTTTAGTTCTTTTTCGCTCTGTGGAGTATGGGGAAGAATGCTCGGAAAAGAAATTTGTGCGAAAGGAAAATTGCGATGAGTTACGTTGAAAACATGGGAGAACGCCTGGCCAGCTATGAGGCCTATTGGGAGAAGAAAAACCACGATCGTCCTATTCTGAGCATCTGCGCTCCCAACGGAAAGCAGAGGAAAAACTTGGAATTTCACGGAACCTTGCAGGAAAGATGGTGGGATGAGGAGTATTGTTTGGCCTCTGCCAGGAACTCTATGGAAACCACCTATTTTGCCGGGGAAGCTTTGCCCATTTTGTGCCCGAACCTGGGGCCGGATGTGTTTGCCGCCTTTTTGGGCAGTGAAATTGTTTATGAGGAAAGTACCAGCTATGCAAAGCCCTTTGTAGAAGATTGGAAGCAGGTGCATATCACCTTTGACGAAGGAAATGCCTATTGGCAGAAGATATGCCACATGACAGAGCGGTTCCTGGAAGAAAGCCACGGGGATTTTTTGGTGGGCCTTACGGATATTCACGAAGGCATGGACGCTCTGGTTTCCATGCGCGGTCCGGAAGCTCTTTGTATGGACCTTTACGACGAGCCGGATGAAGTAAAGCGAGTATTAGGGGAAGTGCAGGAGGCCTTTACCACGATTTTGGAAAAGTCCTACGGTCTCTTTGAAGGAAAGCAAAAGGGAACCACCAACTGGATGGGCATTTATCACCCCGGAAAATGGTATGTGTCTTCCTCAGATTTCATTTACCTGGTTTCCCCGGAAGTTTTCGAGGAATTTTCCAGGGAAAGCATTCGGCGGGAAGCCGAAATTATTGGCAACAACATTTATCATTTAGACGGAATTGGCTCTAAGCGGCATTTGGAAAAGCTTCTGGAAATGCCGGAGATCCACGGGATCCAATGGGTATATGGAGCTGGCCAGCCTACTGCCGCTTATTGGATCGATACCTTAAAAGCCATTCAAGATGCCGGGAAGCTCATAGAAATCACCTGTGAACCGGAAGATATGACGGCACTGTTTTCCAGCGGGCTGAAGCCGGAAGGAGTGCGCTATTCCCTTTGGGCCGAAAGCCGGGAACAGGCGGACCGGATCATCCGGGAAGCGGAAGAGGCGTATAAAAAAACAAAAATTTTTCTATAGGAAATAGAAAATGTAAGGAATAGAAAATGAACAATCGGAATATTTACGAAATCAAACCGGATTTCGACGAAACCTACCGGCGTATGGAAGCGTACTGGAACCACGATATGCTGGACCGGCCTATTATCATTGCCACCCTACAGCCAGAAAAAGATTTTTCCTATACCCCTCGAGAAAGTTATTACGATCGGGTATATGGCGATTTGGACCAGATCCTGCGGACAAATTTGGAAAATGCCCGGCATACCAAATATTTGGGCGAGGCTGTGCCGGGCTTGTGGACCAGCCTGGGCACCCATGAAATTGCCACCTTCTGCGGCTATGAGGTGGAGTGGGCGGGTTACACCAACTGGTGTAAGCAGGATCCAAGACCCTTGGAAGAAATTCTGCCCATCCGCCTGCAGGAGAATTCCTTCATGTACCGCAGGGCACTGGAGCTCTACCGGAAGGCATCCGCCGTGCTGGAGGGCCGAATGCTGCCCTATGGCTACGATTTTCACAGCAATTTAGATTTCCTGCTCTCTATTCGAGGGGATGCCAATTTATGTATGGATACGCTGGATTGCCCCCAGATGGTGCATAAGGGCCTGGAAGACAGCTGCGTCATTTTTCAAAAGATATGGTCCGATTTTGTAGAGGCCTCAAAAAGTGAAGAGTACGGGTATTATTTTGAATATTTTTCGGAAAAGCCCATCACGACCCTGGCTTGTGATTTTGCCGCTTTAATCGGCCGGGAAATGTTCGACGAATTCGCGGTGCCCACTCTTACCTACGAATCGGAAGTGATCGGGGAACGCTGTGTGTTCCATTGGGATGGCCCGGCGGCCCTAAAGCACAAGGACTCTTTAATGCAAATCAAAAATTTACATACTTTCAGCTATGTACCCAACCATTACGAAACCCATACCCAGATGCTGGAGCTTTACAGCCTTTGCCAGCAGGCGGGGAAGGGAATTGTGTTCACCGGTTCCCCGGAGGAAATTAAAAACGCCAGCAAAACTTTGAATCCTCACCAGACGATCTATCATACCAGTGTGAAAAGTGAAGGAGAATTTGAGGAACTGGCTGCGTGGCTGAAAGCCCATACTTGAGTCCAACACCTGCCGGTTGTTTTGGCAGGAAAGGAAATATGGAACCCGATTCGGGGAAAGGAATAGGAACGTGTATACCATCACTTTAGGAACTCCAGAAGAATTGGTCCCCTCCCGTTATAAACCGGAGGGGAAGACAGAGCTTACGGAAAGCTGCAAATTTCCCTCGGAAAAACTGAGCTGGAAAGTTACACCTCGGGGTATTACCCTGGAATTCCCCTTGGGGGAAACGGAGGAGTTTTTTGGTTTTGGCCTGCAAATGAAGGGCTTTGCCTGCCGGCATACCAAAAAGGTGATTCGCTCCAACGCCGACCCGGTGGCCAACACCGGCGACGCCCATGCGGCGGTACCCTTTTTTGTGAGCACGGCCGGTTATGGTGTTTGTGTAGACTCCCTTCGTTCGGTGGAATTTTACTGCGGGTACCCTCACCGCTGCAGGGAGGAGGAAGAAAGCTACGAAGTAAAAGCTTCCTTTGAGGGCCTTTACGACGCCAAAAAAACTGCCTGGGAAGAATATATGATGATCCATGTCCCGGTGGCGAAAGGCGTGACGCTTTATGTGTTTGAGGGCGATACCATTACCGACGTAGTAGCGGAGTATAACCGCTTTTCCGGAGGTGGATGCCTGCCGCCTCTTTGGGGCCTTGGAAATACTTACCGCTGCTATACCAAATACACGCAGGATCAGGTTTTGGAAACGGCCTGTTCTTTTCGAAAGGCTAAAATTCCCGTTTCCTGTATAGGTCTGGAGCCAGGCTGGCAGACCCATACCTATTCTTGCTCTTACCGGGTCAACAAAGAGCAGTTCCCCAATTTTAAAAAGTTGGTGGGAGATTTAAAGGCAGAGCATATGGAACTGAATTTGTGGGAGCATGCTTTTACCCATCCTTCTTCTCCAATTTACGAAGAGCTAAAGCCCTGCAGCGGCGACGTGCCGGTGTGGAATGGCTTGGTTCCCGATTTTTCTTTGCGGGAAGCAACAGATATTTTCGCGGGGTACCATGAAAAGTCCTTTACCAGCCTGGGTGTTTCCGGTTTTAAGCTGGATGAATGTGACGGCAGCGACTATACCGGAAGCTGGACCTACCCCAACAGCGCTCAGTTTCCTTCGGGTCTGGACGGCGAGCAGATGCACAACTGCTTTGGCATTCTGTATCAGCAAGCCGTACTGAAGGCTTTAGGGAATACCAGAACCTATTCTCAGGTGAGAAATTCCGGGGCCTTTGCCGCCTCTTACCCATTTGTGCTGTACAGCGATCTTTATGACCACAAAGATTTTATTCGGGCCCTCTGCACTAGCGGGCTCAGTGGCTTGCTCTGGTGCCCGGAATTACGGGAAGGGAAGAGTAAGGAAGACCTGCTCCGCCGGCTGCAAACAGTGGTGTTTTCTGCCCTCAGCATGGTAAATGCCTGGTATATCGACGGGGTGCCCTGGGAGCAACTGGGGTGCCGGGAAGAAGCGGCAGAGCTTTTACGCCTTCGTATGCGTTTGGTTCCCTATTTGTACAGCGCTTTTTACCTTTACCGGGAAACGGGAAAGCCCCCAGTGCGGCCCCTGGTAGCCGATTATAGCGGTGACCCGGCGACCTACCGCTGCGATGACCAATATTTGCTGGGCGACGTGTTCCTGGTTGCGCCTATGGTGGCAGGGGAAGAGGAACGAAAGGTCTATTTGCCCCAGGGGGGGTGGTACGATTTTTGGACAAACGAAAAGCTGGAGCCCGGCGAACATACGGTGAGAACAGGAAATATCCCGGTGTTCGTGAAAGAGGGCAGCCTGCTGCCCTTGGCAGAACCGGAATCCTATTTGGGAGAAGATACTGTGTTTGAGCTGGAACTTCGGAAATACGGAATGGGCGGGTCGGCCTTGCTGGTAGAGGATGATGGAGTCACCAGGAATGTCCCGGTTACCTTGTTTACAGTGGATGGTTCCGAAAAAGAGCTTCCCAGCAAACGGTACCATATCAAATCTGTCACAGAAATTTTATAACCCTTGGAACGCGAAGAGGAGCTTGCCTAATGGATACCAAACAATATTTGAGAGACCTTGCCCTGCAGCAGGCGGAGCTTGCCGCCCTGCCGGTGATGCGGGAGCGGGAAGAGGCCTGGTATGCCCACAACAGCCTGCAGGGAAAGCGGCCCATGGTGGTAATAGAAGAAGGCACTTTTTTAAAGGAGATCATCGCGCCGGTTTGTGAAAACCCGTTGGAGCGCGCTGTGGAAACACAGCTTTTAGAGAACATCCAAAGCTACCGCCTGATCGACGACGATAAAGTGGTGCCGGGCTATTTTAAAGTGCCGTTAGCTATTCGGGTAAAACAGTTCGGCGTGGAGCGGAAGCGGGAATATGCCAAAGAAGGGCTGGGATTTCACGATGTTCCGGTGATCGAAGATCTGGCGGAAGATTTTTCCAAGCTTTCGCCCTCGGAATTCTTCTACGATAAAGGGGCCACGGAACAAATGGCGGAACTGGCCCACAGCATATTCGGCGATGTGCTCCCCGTCCGCTATGTGAATAGCCAAAACCATTGGCACTTTGGCATCACTCAAAATGTGGTGGAGCTTATGAGCATGGAAAATATGTTCTGCGCCATGTACGATTACCCCCAGGAATTCCACTGCCTCATGCAGTTTATTGTGGATGACGATAAACGCTTCCTGCGCTGGCAGGAGGAAAATAAACTGATCTTTGCCAATAACGGCAACGATTACATGGGAAGCGGCAGCTATTGCTTTAACCGTGAGCTGGAATTTGACGGTACCAGCGCCACCACCTGGGGCCATTTGAACTCTCAGGAAACCGTAGGGGTCAGCCCGGAAATGTACCGGGAGTTTATTTATCCCTACTATGAACAGCTGGCCAAGGAATTTGGTCTGGTCTACTATGGCTGCTGTGAGCCCGTTCATAGCTTTTGGGATACCAGTTTGAAAAATCTGCCCAACCTGAGAAAAATTTCGATCTCCCCCTGGTGTGAGGAAGAGGCGATGGCGGAACGGCTCAAGGGAAAAAATATTATCTATTCCCGTAAGCCTTCGCCCAATTTTTTAGGGGTACTTAAGGAACTCGACGCCCAGGGCTTTCGTGCTTACATCCAGAAAACAGCCTCCCTTACCAAAGATATCCCCACAGAATATATTTTTCGGGATGTCTATACGCTGAACGGGAACCTGGAAAAGCTGAAGCAAGCGGTGGAGATTGTCCGGGATGTTACCATGGGGTAATTGATACTAAAAATAAAGAAACTCAAAAACGAGCGCCGTTGGCTTTTAGCGGCGTTCGTTTTGAGTTTACAGGTTATTGAGGATTGCTTATCCGTTTCCGCTTTCATAACGCCGGAGCCCACGGGAAAACATCCACACCGGCAAGGCGACCATCAGAGCGGAAACCAGAATTCCACAGCAGAAGAGCACAATTCCTTCTGTCAGCCCGATCTTCTCAAACAGGAGCAGGCTCGGAAAATAATTGATGAAGGCGTACGGCAGCAGAAACGTGCAGATCGCCTGAATGAAGAACGGGTAAATGCTGAGCGGATAGCGGACAACATTCCGAAACTGGCCTACCAGCCAGTGCAGGTTGTCGATGTTCCCGAACCAGAAGGTCAGAAATGCTGGAATGCACCGCAGGCCGAACTGGATACCCGCACCGACGAGGATCGTCAGGATCACTAGCAGCCAGAAACCGGGGCTCGTGAACCGGCCGAGCTGCACCGAAGCGGTGACCAACACGATCGTCGAAAGCACGATGTGCGCTGTGTAGCCGGGCGCGAAGCCCTTCGTCATGATATAGTACAGCGTGTTGACCGGCCGCACGAGATAGAAATCCATCTCGCCGCCGAATACGAGGTCGCGCATTTTCCAGAACGGTTGCAGAAAGGCGTTCGCCAGCGCATAGGAGAACAGCTCCAGCGCAAAAATCACGAGAACCTCCCACAGGCCGAAGCCCGCGAGGTTCGTAAACGAGAGCATCATCAGCCAAATAACGCCGAAGCGCGAAGCAAACTGGATGATCTGCGCGACATAGCTCAAAAGCGCGCTGAAACCCATGTAGCTGATCTGGGACTGCCAGCCCATGCGGATCAGCGCCAGCCCGAGAGAAATGTACCGTTTTATCGTTTTCATATGCTCAGCCCCCCAGCACCGTCAGCTTGTAAACGCTTTTGCGCCACAGGATCTCCTGCAAAATCCAGAGCACCACGATCCAGAACAGCTGGACCCCGAGCGCCGAAAAGCAGCCGGGAATGTCGCGGATGCCGAGGAAGATCTCGACCGGCAGGTAATAGGCCGCCTGAAACGGCAGCACTGCCGCGATCGCGCGTAGCCAGTCCGGGTAAAACCAGAGCGGGACGAACGCGCCCGAAAGCAGCACATAGAAGAGGTCCATGAACCAATTCAGGATATAGACGTTTACAAACCAGAACGCAAACATGCCTTTCAGCAGCTCGAAAACCGTGGAGACCACATAGCCGAGCACAAGGGATGTGATAAACAGAAGCAGATACACCGGTGAGAGCGAAAACCCGATCTGTGGGATTAGGACTGCCGCCAGCACCGCGGCCGGGATCCCGGTGAGCAACAACGCATATAGCGACTGCCCGAATCCCTCCCCCACGAAGATCATACGTGGGGGAATCGGCCGGATGAAATTGTACTCGATGATGCCGGTGCGCATCCGATTTTCGATTGTCGAGGCAAAGTCCGCCGAAACGAGCGCTGTGCAGGTCTGCGAGATCAGAACGTAAATCATCATTTCGCCGAGGGTGCGGCCGTTGATGACCGTCTCTCCGCTCGCGCCGTACAGCGCCGACCAGACGAACAGCGGCACGGAGATGCGTACCAGCCGTTCCAGCACGCCGAGCGCCGTATTGGCCCGATACGTGAAGCCGGAAGCAAAGGCAGTGTACGCCGTCTGAAAAAACGACCGCATTAATTTCACCGCGCTTCCCCCTCTCCGAGGTAGTGTGCGACCTGTTCTTCGAGCGTCGGTTCCGCGATGTACATGTCCAGTACGCGGTTGTTCTGCAGGACTTCGCTCAGGAGGCGGTTTTCCTCGTCCGTGTGACTGAGCCGGAAAATATAGGTGCCCGCCTTCGGCTTTTCCAACCCGCGCAGCCGCGCTTCCAGCCATGGCGGCACCGCTTTTTCAAGCCGGACCGTCACGCGGGAATCCGACTGGCTGTTCTGCCGCAGTGCTTCGAGCGTACCGTCAAACAGCTTCTTGCCCTTATTGATCATGATCGCCCGCGCGCAGACCTTTTCGATGTCGGTCATGTCGTGCGTCGTGAGCAAAATCGTCGTGCCGTAGGCGCTGTTCAGCTCCTTCAAAAACGTGCGGATGCGCTCCTTAACGACGACGTCCATGCCGATCGTCGGCTCGTCGAGGATCAGTACTGGCGGGCGGTGCAGAACGGCGGCCGCAAGCTCGCCACGCATGCGCTGGCCCAGCGAGAGCGTCCGCACCGGCCGGTCGGCAAACTCGTCGAGCTCGAGCATGTCACAAAGCTGCATATATCGCTCGTGGTAGACGTCGTCAGGTATCTCATACATTTTCTGGTACAGCTTCAGGGAAGACGTGATAGGCAGATCCCACCAGAGCTGGGATTTCTGCCCGAAGATCACGCCGATCTGCCGCGCGTTTTTCTGCCGGTTTTTGTAGGGCACAAGCCCGTTGACGGTTAGCTCGCCAGACGTCGGCGTCAGGATGCCGCACATCATCTTAATTGTTGTCGATTTCCCTGCGCCATTGGGGCCGATGTAACCAATCATTTCTCCAGAAGCAATGTGAAAAGAAATACGATCTACTGCGAGAAAACTTTCGGAATCTTTTTGCCGACCAAAAGAAAAGGGGCCCTTCCCGGCTACTGTGCGATAATTTTTTGTCAGATTTTGGCAATGTATCATATCTTTGCTACCCCATACTTTCTTAGTTTTGCAAAGCGAAATCTTTACGATTTTTTAATGAATTGGCGATGGTAATAGATATTTAAAATTATAAGCTTTTACAAAAAAATGTCAATATTTTTCTAATAAGTAAAATTTTATTATACAGAACAATCGTATTTTTCGCATTTTGGAGAAAAAAGAGCCCATCTGTTGTTAATAGAAAATTCTAGACAATTATATAGAAATGTAGTAAAATAACAAAAAACAGAAAAGGGGAAAAAGGGATCTGGTCAGAATTACTACAACATTCTGCCGGAGCCTTTGCCCCGAAAAAACAAAAAGGAGGAAAATGCAGTTTGATCAACGATCTAGTATTGGAAAATCCAAAGGTGATAGAGGATGCGTATTTCCGAGCCACAGAAATGTTCCCCGGTGTGTACAAGATCTCACAGCCCTGGTTCCGGCCGGACAGTCTTCTGGTGTATTGCTTTTTGATTGTAGGGGAGAAAAGGGCCATTGTTTACGACTCCATGTTTGGCTATGGCAACCTGCGGAGATTCTGCGAAAAGGTGACCAGCCTGCCCCTGATTCTGGTGAATTCCCATTTTCACGGGGACCATGCCGCCGGAAATTTTGATTTCGAAAGCTGTTACATCCATGCCTACGACTTGCCCGGCATTTATCAAGGCTTCGCGAAAACCAGGGAAGAGCTGTTTGCGCGGGCTGTGGAAACGGCAAAGCCGGAATTCGTGGAACACCTGAAGCCAGAAGATATGTGTGAAATGCGGCCCATGAAGGCTTTTCCTATTTTTGATGGCGACGTGTTCGATATTGGCGGCAGGCAACTGACAGTGATTCATGTAGGGGGCCATTCCCCGGGAAGCATCATGCTGTTGGACCCGGAATATGGGATAGCCTATTCCGGCGACACCTGTAATAACGATACGATTGTGCGTGGCAGCGATTCTATTGAGGAATATTTGGAGGGCCTGCTCCACCTGCAAAAATATATTGGCAAGATTCGTTACCTGTTAGGCGGTCATGAAGATTTCCCCGCTACGATCATTGAGGAAGGGGTTGAGCTTTGCAGGCGCGTTATCGCCGGAACAGACGATAGAGAAGAATATGTCATCCCCTTCCCGCCAGGACAAGAAAGCAAGGTACTGTTTGCCGCAGAGATGAAATCCTTTTACCGCCGTGTAGACGGAAAAGATATGAATATGCAGTACACTTTGGAAAATATCCATTTTGCCGGGAAAAGGACCCGGATGCTTACCGGGGAAGACCCAATCGCGGACAGGATCTACCCCTTGGAATAAAGAAACAGGCTGAAAAACCTGGAATTCTCAGGTTGTGTCCTGTACTTTTTCCGCCTCAAAAACTAAGCTGCTTACAGGAAAGAGGAAGGAGGAAAAGGAGATTTTATGGATCAAAAGAAGATTGGGTCGTTTTTAAAGGAGCTTCGGAAAGAAAAAAAGCTGACACAGGAACAGCTGGCAGAAGTGCTGGGTGTTTCGAACCGCAGTATTTCCCGTTGAGAGAACGGGGTGAGCTTACCCGATTTTGATTTGGTCATTGAACTTTCCCGTTATTTTTCTGTAAGTATTGAAGAGTTTTTGGATGGAGAAAAGAAGGCAGAAATGTCAGATCAAAAAACAGATTCAAAAACAGAACAGACTCTCTTAAAAGTAGCCGGCTATGAAGGCGCCGGCAAAAAACAATTTTCCGGCAGGATATGCATACTTTTTTGTTTCGCGATTGCCGCCTTTGGAATTTATAGCCTGCTGGTGTTTTTGGGGTTGGCCTTCCAAAAAGGGTATTCCGGACTTGCCAGTTTTTCTATGGGATTCGTTTTTGCGGCGCTTTTGGTAGGAGCTTTGTACACAAGCAGCTACATGGCAAAGGTGCGGGCTGCGAAACGAAGGCTGTTTTGCAAATTGAAAAGGCTAAACCGTGAGAAATCTGCTCCCCATAAAGAGAATTAGGCTATTTGGTTTTCCCTTCTGTAACTGCCGCTTCCTGTTTTACTCTTTGGCGGGAATTGTCACGGAGTTTAGTCACGGAGTTTATTTGCGGAAATTCTTGACACTTTTTGAAAAATATGTTACACTTTGTTGCAGTTATGGGGGAGTAGTCGGCGTGGAATACCATGCAGCTAAATCAACAATCCTGGGTTCTGTCCCTGGTTTAGCTTGAAACGACCAGACCTGTGCCAAAAGGCATGGGTCTGGTTTTATTTATCCCCCAATTTGGGAACGCTATGGAAAAAGGAAGGAAGTAGAAACATGGAATTTTTGTGGGAAGGCCTGCTTGCTATCACCTGGAAGCAGGTAGTGATGTATTTGGTGGGCGCGGCGCTCATTTGGCTGGCTATTAAAAAAGATTACGAACCCGCGCTGCTAATGCCCATGGGCTTTGGCGCCATTTTGGTGAACCTGCCCTTCTCCGGCGTGCTGAACCAGACTATGGCCGGCGTTGGGGAAACCAATGGCATTATTCAATGGCTGTTTGAAATTGGCATAGAAGCTTCGGAGGCCATGCCGCTTCTGCTGTTCATTGGCATTGGCGCCATGATCGATTTTGGCCCGCTGCTTTCCAACCCCAAAATGTTTTTGTTTGGGGCGGCGGCTCAGTTCGGCATTTTCCTCACCATTGTTTTGGCTGCTCTGCTGGGCTTTGATATTCGAGACGCCGCTTCCATTGGCATTATCGGCGCCGCCGACGGGCCAACCTCTATTCTGGTATCTCAGGTGCTGAAATCGAATTATATTGGGCCTATCGCAGTGGCAGCCTATTCTTATATGGCCTTGGTGCCCATTATACAGCCGCTGGCCATCAAAGCTGTTACTACGAAAAAGGAGCGGGCCATTCAAATGGAATATCGCCCCGCCGCAGTGAGTAAGACAACTCGCATCCTGTTCCCGATTATCGTTACTTTCATCGCCGGGCTGGTAGCTCCCGCCTCTGTTTCTTTGGTGGGCTTTTTGATGTTCGGCAATTTGATTCGAGAGTGCGGTGTTTTGAACCGCCTTTCCGAAACCGCTCAAAACGATTTGGCCAATCTCATCACGCTCCTTTTGGGCATCACCATTTCTTTCTCTATGCGGGCGGAACAATTTGTGAATTGGCAGACCTTAATGATTATGGCTTTGGGGCTGTTCGCCTTTATATTCGACACAGTTGGCGGCGTGCTTTTTGCCAAGCTTTTGAACCTGTTCAGCAGGAAAAAGATGAACCCTATGGTAGGAGCCGCGGGGATTTCGGCATTTCCAATGTCTGCTAGGGTGATAGAGAAAATGGGGATTGCAGAAAACAACCAGAACCATCTTTTGATGCACGCCGTGGGCGCCAATGTGTCGGGCCAAATCGCTTCTGCGGTGGCCGGGGGGATTGTACTGGGTTTCTTCATGTGAGAAGGTGTCCTGTTGCCCTTCACGCAGTTAGCAGTTAAAAATGACAAGGAGAGAATAAGATGAGTGAACAGGTAATGAAAAATTTAATAGAAGCGGCGGGAATCATGGGAAAGGGGATGCTTGGCATCTTCGTGGTGATCGGCTTAATCGCCATTGTAGTATATCTTTTGACAAAGGTCGGGAATAAAGGGAATTAAGGAAAACTCTGTAACCTGGGGAGCGAAACGAGAGAAAAGAGAGTTTTGTTGTGTTGGAGGGAGAAATGGAGTTCGATTTTGCCGCTAAAGAACCTATTTTGAAGGGCTGGTCTGCCGATAAAAAATACCGGGTCACTACAAAAGAGGGAACCTGCTATTTGCTGAAAATTTCTCCCTTAGAGCGGCTGGAAAGGCGAAGGGCCCAATTTAAAAACAGGAAGCGTCTGGAAAATCTGAACCTTCCCCTGTGCTATGCGATAGAGTGTGGCGTTTGTGAGGAAGGCGTTTACACTCTGGAAACTTGGATAGAGGGAGAAGAAGCGGAAGCGAAAATCCCCCTTTGCTCCGACACTCAGCAGTACGTTTACGGCCTGCGGGCCGGGGAAATTCTGCGGGAAATCCATTCCCTTTCTCCGCCAGAGGCTGCAGAAGATTGGCACCTCCGGTTTGGGAGAAAGGTTCAGCGGAAAATAGAGGGCTACTGGGCCTGTCCGCTGAAATATGAGGAAGATGGCTTTTTCTTCACTGCGATTGAGGAAAACAGGGAGCTGCTCCGCGACCGGCCTCAGAGCTACCAGCATGGGGATTATCACCTTGGGAATATGTTGATCGATCCCACAGGGAATTTGTATGTCATAGACTTTGACAGAGATGACTGCGGCGACCCTTGGGAGGAATTCAACCGTATTCCTTGGTGCGTCCAGCAATCGCCCCTTTTTGCTTCCGGTATGGTGAATGGATATTTCCAAGGGGAAGTGCCGCCCGAATTTTGGCGGCTTTTGGCCCTATATATTTCCAGTAACATACTTTCTTCCTTGTACTGGGCGATTCCCTTTGGAGAGCAGGAAGTGGAAACCATGCGCCGTCAGGCCAGGGAGATTTTGGAATGGTACCGGGGGCATCAAAATTATATACCGTCCTGGTATTTTCCCGGCTACTATTTGCAGGAAATTGACGGTTGCCCTTATAAGCTGAAGTCTCCTTACGATTTCGGCTTTTTAAAGGAATACGGCAAGGTGTTTCAGGTGTTCGACGACCAGGATTCCGGCAATATTTGTTTTGGCGTAGCCCAGGAAGGAGAAAAGTATTTTCTGAAGTTTGCCGGGGCTCCTACCGAACAATATGAGGGCTCCCCCAAGGAGGCGGTAGAACGCTTGAAGGCAACCCTGCCGGTATATCAAGCGCTGCGCCACCCGAACCTTATCGAATTTTTAGGTTCCCAAGAAATCGGCGGTGGGTTTTTGTTGAAATTCCGCTGGGCGGAAGGGGCGTGCATGGGACGTATGTACCCTGCTGCCCGGGAACGCTTTTTACATACCAGTTTAGAAGCCAGAAAGAAAATTTTTGCCGATATCCTTTCCTTTTTTGAATATTTGGCAAGGGAAGGCTTTGAAGCTATCGATTTTTACGACGGCAGTGTGCTCTATGATTTCGCTTCCGGGAAAACCACCATTTGCGATATCGATTTCTTCCGGAAGAAGCCCTGTGTAAACGATATGGGTCGTATGTGGGGCAGCAGCCATTTTCAATCGCCGGAGGAATATGTGTGGGGCGCTGTTTTGGACGAGGTGACCAATGTCTATACCTTGGGCGCTACGGCTTTCGCCCTCTTTTCGAATTATAACCGGGAGGAAGCGGCCTGGCCTCTTTCTCGAGAAACCTACAGGGTAGTAAGCCGGGCAGTAAGCGACAACCGGGCAGAACGGCAGCAGTCTATTTCCCAGTTCCGGAGGGCGTGGGAGTTGGCTTTGATAAAAACGGAACCCTAAGGCTGCCGGCTTTGGGAAGGAGATTGCGGTGATAAAATATCTTTCGGCAGTTGAGCTTCACGGGCTGGTCCCGGAAGACGCCTATTTTTATGACCTGCCGCCGGTACGCTACCTTCGGGAAAAAAACCGGATGGTGTTCGAAAGCCCCGTCACATTTTTTGTGGGGGAAAACGGAACCGGAAAGTCCACCCTTTTAGAGGCTATTGCTTTGTGCTGTGGCTTTAATCCGGAAGGAGGCTCCAAGCATTTCCGGTTTTCTACAGAAAATACCCACTCCACGCTGGGCGAATACCTGACTCCGGTGCGAAAGGCCTATTTTAAAGACGGTTTCTTTTTACGAGCGGAAAGCTTTTACAATATGGCCACTTATTTGGAACGCCTGGAAGAGGATGATCCCTGTGCTTTGGAAAGCTATGGCGGCCGTTCGCTCCATAAGCAGTCCCACGGGGAAAGTTTTTTGGCCCTTGTGCAAAACCGGTTTGGCGGGAACGGTCTTTACTTGCTGGACGAACCGGAGTCCGCTTTATCGCCAAGCCGTCTCCTTGTGCTTTTAACAGAACTGCGCCGTCTTACCAGTGCGGGTTCTCAGTTTATCATCTCTACGCATTCCCCCATTTTAATGGCATTTCCCAATGCCGAAGTATTTCTTTTTCAGGAAAGCGGGCTCCGCGTGGCAGATTACCGGGAAACGGAGCATTTCCGTTTGACAAAGCAATTTTTAAACAATCCGGAGCAAATGCTCCATTACCTTTTCTCTATTGAGGATACTCCGGAAGAAAAGTTTGTCCCGTAAGCGGTGTTTTAGGTTAATTAGACACTCCTTGCGGGAAGTTTTTTTTGCAAAAAGCTTTTATTTGCGGTATAATACTTGCAAAGAGCAATGTCCTTCGTGGGAAGCTGGTCGGTGTAATGCCGGTTCCCTTAGGAGTGCCGGATCAATTTCACAAAACGCGACGGGAAACTGCCAGGAGGTTTTCCGGTTGGAGGGAATAGGATGACGATAGTTCCAAAACATTATAAAGCGACCCTTCGCTTGTATGAGACCCAGAAGGCGATAGGGCTTATCAAAAACGTTTTTCAGGTAAAGCTGTGCGCAGCCCTTCACCTGAAACGAGTGACAGCGCCTTTGTTTGTAGACCCGGCCACCGGGCTCAATGACGATCTGAATGGAGTGGAACGGCCGGTAGGCTTTGATGTGCCGGCAGTGGGGAAAGAAGCTCAGGTAGTGCATTCTTTGGCCAAATGGAAGCGACTTGCCTTACATAATTATGAGTTTTTCGTGGGCAATGGTCTTATTACCGATATGAACGCCATTCGCCGGGATGAAGAGCTGGATAACCTGCATTCTATTTATGTGGACCAGTGGGATTGGGAGAAAGTGATTGACCGTTCTATGCGGAATGAGGAATATTTGAAGGGCACTGTGTGCCGAATTGTCAGCGCTATTTGCGGCACTTTGGATGAATTGAAATGTCAGTTTTCCGACCTGGAAACGGAGCTCTGCCGGGAGGTTTTTTTTGTCACCGCCCAAGAGTTGGAAGACCGCTGGCCAAAGCTCACTCCGAAGGAGCGGGAAAATGCCATTGTGAAGGAACATAAAACAGTATTTATTCAAAAGATTGGCGGAAAGCTGAAAAGCGGAGAAAGGCACGACGGCCGCGCTCCCGATTATGACGATTGGGAATTGAACGGCGACCTGTTGTTTTGGCACCAGACGTTGGGCGTGGCTTTGGAAATCAGCAGCATGGGAATTCGAGTGGATTCGGAAAGCTTAAACCGCCAGCTGCAGGAGGCAAAATGCGATTACCGGCGTGAGCTTCCCTTCCACCAGATGCTCTTAAAAGGGGAACTGCCTTTGACTATTGGCGGAGGCATTGGACAAAGCCGGCTTTGCATGCTTTTGTTGGGGAAAGCCCATATTGGGGAAGTGCAGGCTTCCCTGTGGGATGAAGAAACCATCCGGGTCTGCAAAGAGAACCATATTGTATTGTTGTAAGCAGTTACCTGAGGGCTAAAGCCATGGCCCTCTTTTTTCGTCTTGGATTGGCTAATCTTTGCGATAAATTTGAAAAAAGGGCTGTTATTTTTTCCCAAGACAAGGTATAATGGATGAAACTTATATCATCTACATTTCCCTTGTTTTGACACATAGAGAGTAAGTGCTTTCCTTTGGGCAGAGCTTCTGTAAAAGGCGGAAGTTCTATGTGTTCCAATGGGAAATGTGAAGATTTGATGAAAGAAGAGCAGGAATAGATTATTTCCTGTGCAGGCCAAAATTCTAGGATCTGCGGGATAAGGAAAGTGACTGTGAATATGGAAAAGATATTGATTGTAGACGACAGTGTTGTGCAGGCAACCCAGCTGGAATCCATTTTGGAAGACGATTACGATGTGACTCTTGCCCACACGGCAGAGGAGGGGTTGAGCCGTGCCAGCAAAGAAGATTATTCTTTAATCCTGCTGGATGTAGTTATGCCGGGCATGGATGGCTTTACGCTGTTGAAAAAATTGCAAGAACAAATTATTACTCAAAGCGTCCCCGTGATTCTGATCACCAGCCTTTCCGATGTAGCAGACGAGCAGCGGGGGCTTGTGCTGGGCGCAGTAGATTATATCACAAAGCCCTTTAGTCCTCTAATCGTCAAGGCGCGGGTGAACACCCACGTGAAGCTGTATAATTACCGCAGGCAGGTAGAGTACCAGTCCCAAACGGACCAGCTGACGGGGATAGGCAACAGAAGGCAGCACGACCGTTACAGCGCCATGAAGTGGAAAGAGGCAATTCGCCTGCATGTTCCTTTTTCCATTTGTATGTTTGATATTGACAAGTTCAAAGCATATAACGACACTTTTGGACATCCGGCCGGTGACAAGGTCATTCAGGCGGTTGCGAAGACGGCTTCTTCTTACCTGCGGCGCAGCACAGATTTTCTTGCCCGGTATGGCGGCGAGGAGTTTGTGGCGTTCCTTTTGGGAGATGATTCCGAAAAGGCCTTTGAGTATTTGAAAAAGGTACGGCAGGCGGTGGAGGACCTTCATATTCCTCACGACCCGGCGGTGTCGGAATGGGTTACCATTAGTGTAGGAGGGGTTTCTGTTGTCCCGAAATCGGAAAGCTCTTATGCTTATTACTTAAAAGTGGCAGACACCATGCTGTATGACGCGAAGAAATCTGGCCGGAACAGAGTGATTTGGGCAGATGAGAAAATGAAGCAATTATACGAGAAATAATGCCTTTTATTAAATTATCTTAATGCCGTAACGGCTTGATTAGGAGAGATTTTGTGAAGTTTTTTCGTTTGTTTGGCGAAAAGGGAAAAGAATCGCCGGAGAAAACAGAAGCGGCGGAAAAAGCGAAGATGCTTGCCGCCTATTCTGGTATGCGGGTAGAGGTAGCAAACGACAAAGGACGGCCGCTTTTTGTGGCAAAGCTGGAAGCTTTGGACGGCGATCGTGGGGAGCTGCATCAATATTCCGAGACTGTAGGCCTCCAAATTGACGAGTCCATTTTGGTAAAAATCCGTGGGTACGATGAGCGTGAAAAGAAGGCTGTTTATATGGAAGGCACCATGACCGCTATGCCTCAACACGTTTGGCAGGTGGAAGGCCTCACTGTCACGGGAATGGAAAACGCCCGCGCCTTTTTTCGTTTGGAAACGAACTTGGATGCAACTGTTACGAAGTTCAGTGGATTGGAAATGGGTGAAAAAAGCTGCAAGCTGCTGAATATCAGTGTGGGTGGGGCCTGCATCGGCTCGGATCGTAAATACCATAAGGGCGACAGATTCCTTTTAAAAGTAAAACTGTTAGACGACAGTCCGGTGTCGGCCATGTTTTGTGAAGTGTTGCGCGTTACCGAGAGAGGAAATAGCAAATTTGAATATGGCTGTAAATTTTTGGAGTTGACGGAAGAGGACCAGGAAAAAATTATACAGAGCATCTTTGAGGTTCAACGTCAAAAACGGGGGTATTATTGAGTTTTTAATGCTTCTGTGTTCTGTTCTTTTAACCAAAAAGCATAACAGGCGGTCTGTGAACCGCCTGTTATGCTTTTCCGCTCTTTAAATTAGTTTTTAATAAAAAACTCTTCATACCATATGATAAAGGTATAGAAGGACCAGATCTTCTGCATGTTGAAAGCCTTCCCGGCTTTGTGTGCGTCCAGCAAGGCGAGAAGCTCTTTTGTCACGAAAAATTTTTCCGCAGTTTCGCTTTGAAAGGCTTGTTTTACCTTTTCATAGTATTTGTCTTCCCGAAGCCAATCGGACAAGGGTACGGGAAAACCAAGCTTCTTCTTGTTGGCTGTGCGCTCCGGCAGCTGTTTAATTGCCGCACTGCGCAGAGCTTTTTTCGTAGTTTCCGTGGTACAGTCTGCCCGAAACCTGCTGGGAATGCGGGTGGAAAGCTCCAGCATTTTTTTATCCAGGAAGGGAACCCGTAGTTCCAGGGAATTGGCCATGCTCATGCGGTCTGCCTTCAAGAGAATATCGTAGATCATCCAGGTGTGCATATCTACATATTGCAGCTGGGTGGGTTCATCCAGATTGGAAACCTCGTCAAAATAACGCTTGCTGTACTCTTCGGGTAAGGAAGAAGTGATGGGCCGCTTTAAAAATTTTTGACGTTCCTCGCTTTGGAATACATAGTTGGCGCGCATAAACCGTTGGTAAGGCTCCATGGCGCCCCGCACAATAAAATGTTTCCCTTTAAATTCCGGGCAGCGTTTTGCTACAGCTCCGGCCAGCTTCCGCAGGGGGCGGGGTATTTTTTTACAATACCGTTGGAAATGACCGCCCTGCAAATACATGGGATAGCCGCCGAAGAGCTCGTCGGCCCCTTCTCCGGAAAGCACCACCTTCACATATTTTCTGGCGTTCTTTGCCAGAAAATAAAGGGGAATCTCCGAAGGATTGGGCAAGGGTTCGTCCATGAAATATTGGATCTCCGGCATGGCGTCGAAAAATTCATCGGCAGAGACCTTGTTGGAAATATTGGGCACGCCCACCACCGAGGAAAAGTCTTGAGCGTAGGGCAGCTCGCTGTATTTCTCCTCTTCATAGCCCACGGAAAAAGTCTTCACTTTTTTGGTTCCCTTAGAAATTTCCTTTACCACATAGCTGGAATCGACGCCGGAAGAAAGAAAGCAGCCTACTTCCACATCGCTTATTTGGTGCATGGCTACCGATTCGCTGAACTCCCGGGTAATAGCATCTTCCCAGTATTCTAAAGATTTGTCTTCCTCCGGGCGGTACTCTATGCGGTAATAGCGTTCCGTTTTCAGCTTACCTTTTTCATATTCCAGGTAATGGGCGCCGGGAAGCTTATATACGTTTTTAAAAATGGTTTTTTCATTGGGAATATATTCATAAGAAAGATATTCCGGAATGCGCTCTTCATCCAGCTCCTTTTCGAAGGCCGGGTGGGAAAGAAAGCTTTTGATTTCGGAGCCAAAAAAGAATTGCCCGTTTTTCTGGTAATAATAGAAGGGCTTGATACCAAAAATATCCCGGGCCCCAAACAGTTTTTGCGCCTTTTTATCCCAAATGACAAAGGCGAACATGCCGCGAAGCTTTTGCAGAATCTCTTTGCCATATTCCTCGTAGCCATGTAAAATAGTTTCGGAATCCGATTTTGTGGTGAATACATGTCCCTTTTTTTGCAGCTCTTCCCGCAGGCTTTGATAATTGTAGATCTCGCCGTTGAATACCAGTGCCTTGCTGTTGTCCTCGTTGAGAATGGGCTGCCGTCCGCCCTCCAAATCGATGATGGAAAGCCGGCGAAACCCCAAAGAGATCTTTTCATCTACATAATAATCGGCGTCGTCCGGTCCCCGGTGGATAATACGGTCCGCCATGGCACGGATTACCCCAGGGCTGTCGGTGACTTCCGGTGTGTTCATAAAACCAATAAAGCCGCACATGGGCAAGTTCCCCTTTCTAAATTAGGTGATCAGATGAAGGTATTGGGCCTTGACGGGCCCTTCGCAGGCAGCGACACAGCGTTTGGCAAGGACTTCCAAGGCATCCAAATACCCATGGCCCAAAGCGGCAGACTTTTTGATAAGGGAAAGCTCCGTGCATCCCAAAATAATGCTGTCGCAGCCCTTCCCATATAATTCCCGGGAAATCTTTTGGAATTTTTCCGGGTCGGGAGGGAGACCTGCCTTGATCTCCTCATAAATGAGAGACATAACAAGCTGCTGTCCCGGCGATTCCGGCACCGCGAAATCCAAGCCCTTTTCTTCCAGGGCGCTTTGGAACAAACCGGTGCGCACTGTGCCGGTAGTAGCCAAAATTCCTACCTTTTTCCGCCCTTCCACTTTGAGTTCTTTTGCAGTTTCCTTTACCATGTGAAGGAAGGGCACCGACACACTGGCCGAAAGCTCCCGGTAAAAGAAATGAGAGGTCACGCAGGGGGCGCAGAGCACGCCTGCCCCAAGCTGTTCCAGAGTTTGGGCAGTCGCCCGCATAGAAGGAAGGGGAGAGGGCTTTTCGGGATCCAAAATATGAGCAGTCCGGTCGGGCACGCTGGGCCGGTCGAACACGATGACGTCCAGATGTTCCTGGTCTGTCTTCGCGTCTGTCATTTCAATGACCAGCTGTAAAAGGTAAGCGGTGGCCATGGGGCCAAGACCGCCAATAATGCCTAAACTTTTCATCAATCTTTTAACCCTTTGTTTCCAAAATAGCGCTTGTACTTTTCAAAATAGTGATATTGGTTCTTTATAAAATGAATCCACCGTTTCAAGGAACGGTCCCCTTTATAGTAATAGGACTGGCACACCTTTTTGGCCCGGATCAGCTCTTTGGCTTCTGCTTTTACCTGTTCGTTCTGTACGTAGTCGAAGATAATTTTGGTGGGGATAATGGTCCAAAGCACCTTGTTTTTTGCCACCGTACAGGGCATATTCTTATGGTAGATCACGTCGTCCACCAACCATTTTGCCAAGTTACAGCCTGAGGCGGTTACAAAAAAGCTGCTGCGGCCTTGACGAAGGTTCATTTCAAAAAGCTTATAGGTGCCATCGCGCTGGTCATATTTCATATCAAAATTGGCGAAGCCCACATAGCCTATGCCTTCTAAAAAGCCCTTCATCTGTTCATTGAGCTTTTCGTCGTACCCATTGATAATAGCGGCATAACTGCCGATCCCCTCCGGGGAATGTTCTTCCAGCAGAGCGTTTCCCAAGGCGATAAGCTTTACCTTTTTATCCCGGCCGCAATAGCAGTTCATCACCCGCATGTTGCTGTCGTCCCCGGGAATGTATTCCTGAAGGATCAGGTGATCCTGGTAGCTGGAGGAATAAATGGCCTCTAAAATAGCGTCGAACTCCTGGCGGCTTTCGGCTACGAAAACCTTTTTCTTATGGGGGAACCGGCAATTCCAGTAAGCTACCGAATTGGAGGGCTTGATAATGACAGGAAAATCGAAGGGGAGCTGAATACCCTTATAGTTTTCCGCGGAACAGGTAGCAGTTTTGGGAAAAGAAAAGCCATGCTCGGTACATACTTCGTAAAAGCTTTCCTTTATGGAAAGCCGCATCAGCAGAGCTTCGTCAATACACTCGAAGGCATAAACCCCGCGAAGCTGTTCCTGGTTCCTCACCAACAATTTGATGTAGTTGTCACCGCAGGGTACCAACAAAAGTTTTTTTTGGCTGCCCTCGTAGCGCTTGGCAAAGTTGAGCAGCGTTTTTACAAAAACGGCGTCATCCTCCAAATTAGGCTCTATCACTTCCACCGAAACAATCTTGCTGGCGGTGCAGGGGCCCAAGATTCCTTTTCCAATGGCCACCGATTTTATGCCGTAGGCCTCGTGAAAAGAGCGGGCCATGCCGTAAACGTTGATATCACTGCCCAGCAGTACAGGCTGAAACTCAATTTTTTCTTCCATAGGTCAGATATCTTCCTTCCTGAGGCGGGGCAGAAAAGCCCCGTACTGTTTAGAATTGAAACTCGCATTATGCCTTGGCTGGCTCTTCCGGGAAAAATTGCTTGTACCAAACAAGGAAGGTATATACCGTCCAAACCCGGCGGCTGTTATCGGCCTTCCCGTTTTTATGGTCTTCCAAAAGCTTCAAAAGCTTTTCGGTGTGGAAAAACTTCTCCGCGTTGGCGCCGGTGAATTCCTCTTTTACCAGGTTATAGTATTTTTCCTCTTTCAGCCATACTCGGGTGGGCACGGGGAAGCCCAACTTCTTTTTTGAGGCCCATTTGTCCGGCATGCGGCGCAGGGCGGCCTTGCGCATGGCAAACTTGGTGTTTTCCAGGTTCGTGCGGTATTTGGTGGGAATGCGCCCGGCCAGGGCCATAATGTGCTTATCTAAAAAGGGCACCCGCAGCTCCAGGGAATTGGCCATACTCATTTTGTCGGCCTTCAGCAGAATATCGCCCACCATCCACATGTTCAGGTCCACGAACTGCATTTTTGTCACGGCATCGTGGTCTTTCATGATGTCGTAATAGGGCTTTACCAAAGCGGCGGGGGACTGAGCGTTGGTAGTGATCTTTAAAAGGGATTTGCGTTCTTTTTCCGTAAACATATAGGCATTGCCGATAAACCGGTCTTCCAGCCGCTTTCCGCGGCGTACCAGGAAATTGAGGCCGCGTTTGGCAGGGAGCTTAGAAGCAACGGCACCGATGAACCTGCGGATGGGAAAGGGGATTTTATCGTACCAGGCCAGCTCCAAGGGCTCTTTATAGATGTTATACCCTCCAAAAATTTCGTCGGCTCCTTCGCCGGAAAGCACCACCTTCAAATGCTGGGCGGCAGTGTTGCACACAAAATACAGAGCTACCGCAGAAGGGTCTGCCAAAGGCTCATCCATGTGGTATTGGATCTTGGGAAAATTGCCCCAGAATTCCTCGGGGGTGATCACCTTGCTGATGTTCTTTACCGGAATCTGTTTGGAAAGCTCTTCCGCATAGCTGATCTCGTTGTATTTGCTGCCATTGTCAAACCCTACGGTGAAGGTCTTGTCCACATGGGCGGAGCAGGCCACATAGCTGGAATCGACTCCGGAGGAAAGAAAGGAGCCTACTTCTACGTCGCTGACCTTATGGGCTTCAATAGAATTATCGAAGGTCTTTTCAATTTCATCTACCCAATATTCCAGAGGCTTGTCCTCTTCCGGGTGAAATTCCGGCATCCAATACCGGGTAATCTCCATTTTACCGTCTTTATATTTGAAATAATGGGCCGGGGGCATTTTGTACACGTTTTTGAAAAAGGTTTCCGGGCCCGGAGAATATTGGAAGGAAAGGTAGCTTTCCAAAGCCCGTTCGTTCAATTCCCGTTTAAAATTGGGATGGGGCAAAAAGCTTTTGATTTCAGAGCCAAAGAGAAAGGTGTCTCCCATTTGGGCGTAATATAAGGGCTTAATGCCAAAAAAGTCCCGGGCGCCAAAAAGCTCGCGTGAGGTTTTATCCCAAATGGTAAAGGCAAACATGCCCCGCAGCCGGTTCAAAAGCCCGGCACCATATTCCTCGTAGCCGTGGAGCACCACTTCGGAATCGCTGGCAGTTTTAAAGCTGTGACCGGCGGCCAAAAGCTCTTTCCGAATTTCCTGGTAATTATAGATCTCGCCGTTGAACAGCAATACCTTGCTTTCATCTTCGTTGAGAATGGGCTGCCTTCCGCCTTCCAGGTCGATAATAGAAAGCCGGCGAAAGCCCAAAGAAATAGAACCGTCCCTATAATAATCGGCATCGTCAGGGCCCCGGTGCCGAATGGTGTCTGTCATGGCATGAAGGATGCCGGCATCTTCCTGGGAAGCGCCGCCACCGAGAAATCCCACAAATCCACACATAAAAATAATAACCTCCAAACATTCCGCAAGACAAACGGGAAATAGCAAAAAACATGTCTGAGGTTTAGTATATCACAAATTGGGCGAAATTGACAGCCTTTCTGCGCGGATTTTCTCTTTTCTCTGTAAGGCGCTTACAGCCAGCAAAGGTTTGGTTGAATATGGGAAAAAGGGCACAAGTTTTGCAGTGGCAGCAGGAAAGAGAAAGCGAGGGCTGAAGGGGGCAGAAAGGGAAAAAAGAAAATTTTTCTTTATTTGTGGAAATTCTTGTGGTATTCTAAAAGCGGAAATTTTCACTTTGTAAAGAAAGGAACGCCTTTGCACTGCAAAGGTATGGTGGCAGTATGAGCATTCGAATTGGAATTGCAGGGTATGGCAATTTGGGCCGTGGCGTGGAAAGCGCCGTCAAAAACAGCCCCGATATGGAACTGGTGGGGGTATTCACCCGCCGTGACCCGAAAAGCCTGCAAACTTTGACAGGAGCGCCGGTCTATTCTATGGAAGCGGCAGAAGGGATGAGAGAAAAGATCGACGTGATGATCCTTTGCGGAGGCAGCGCCAACGACCTGCCGGAACAAACCCCGGCTTTGGCCCGGCTTTTCCATGTGGTCGATAGCTTTGACACCCACGCCAAGATCCCGGAGCATTTTGAAAAGGTGAATGGGGCCAGCCTGGAAAGCGGAAAGGTCAGCGTGATCTCCGCAGGCTGGGACCCGGGCCTGTTTTCCCTGAACCGTATGCTGGGGCAGGCTGTGCTGCCCCAGGGGAAAGATTATACCTTTTGGGGGAAAGGCGTGAGCCAGGGACATTCCGACGCCATTCGCCGCATTCCCGGGGTAAAGGATGCCCGCCAGTACACCATACCGGTAGAATCTGCCCTGGAAAGCGTGCGGAAGGGGGAAATGCCAGAGCTTTCTACCCGGCAAAAGCATACCAGGGAATGCTTTGTGGTGGCAGAGGAAGGGGCAGATAAAAAGGCTATCGAAGAAGCCATTGTTACCATGCCCAATTATTTTGCGGATTACGATACCACGGTGCATTTTATCGGCGAGGAAGAGCTGCTGCGGGAGCACGGAGGCATCCCCCATGGCGGCGTGGTATTTCGTACCGGGGTCACCGGCCTCCAGGGCACTACAAAGCATGTGATCGAATACCGGCTGAACTTAGAATCGAACCCGGAATTCACCTCCAGCGTACTTACCGCCTGTGCCAGGGCGGCCTACAGGCTGGGCCGAGAAGGACATTCGGGCTGTTATACCATTTTGGATATTGCCCCCGCGTACCTGCACCCGGAATCTCCGGAGGAGCTTCGCCGGAAGCTGTTATAAGCTGAGAAGACACAAAAAAGCCCTTTGCCTGTTTTCCTATGGGAAACCGCAAAGGGCTTTTTTCTCTTGAGTTTTCATTATTCTTGCACCGCGGCATTCTCCACGGGTTTATGTAATAGAAATTGTTTCAAAGAAGCTCATTTCAAAGCAAAGCTGAGAGCAAAAAAGGCGTTGCGCGCGCCTTCTTCACTTTCCGCGCCCTCCAGCAGAACGGCGGTGTCGGCGTTTTTGAACAAATACAAATACCCGAAGCTGGTGGTGCCGTCATAATCAGCACAGTAAAAAAGGTAACTGTAATCGTCGCCGAAGGTTTCTTCCAGCGCTTTCATGGATTGGCCACCTTCGGTGATTACGCTGTAATATTCGTCGTAGCTTTCTCGAGAAAGGAAGTTGCCGGTAAAAATGGTCTTCTCTTCTTTGGTCACGGAAAAGGGGATCTCGCCGCTGAGCTCGTAGCCAGCTTTGACGTCCGCAGCCACCTCAATGGAATCGCCCGTTTCCAGTTGAAAAGTGTAGGCAGCGCGGGAGGTTTCGCAGGCAGCCAGAAGCATCGCGGCCGAAAACAGCAAAAAGAAGAAAAGGCAGGCCTTGATAGACTTTTTCAATTTGACAACCCCATTTCTTTGCTTAAGCGTTGCAGTTCTTATTTATCAATATATTCCCGCACGTGAAAATCGGCTCCCAGCTCTTCGCAGATCTTCTTACAGGCCTCCTTTTCTTCCTGGGGCATTGTGCTTACCACTGTCATGCGCACATGGGGCACGTTGAGCACTGCGGTAGCGGTAAAACGCAAAATGGCGGGGAAGGCCTTCAACCCGAATTTGCTGTGGCAAATGGCCTCGTATTTTTCGGCGGTGCTGGCATTTAAGCTGATCGATACGGCGTCTACCCGGCCATCCAGCTCCAAAGCGGCGGAGCGCCCAAGGATCAGGTCTGCCAGGCCGTTAGTGTTGATGCGCAGGAAATGGGAACCTGTCTCCTTTAACCGGTCGCAGAGCCACATCATGTCGTCCCAACGACAAGCGGGCTCTCCGTAACCGCAAAAGACAATTTCCGGGTACTGGTTCAGGTCTCGTGCCTGCAAATCCTGCCAAATTTCCTCTTTGGTGGGTTCTTCTCCGTGATACCAAAGGTTCTTCGCATACAGGCTGCCGGAACTGTTGTTCCGAAGGCAGAACTCGCAGCGGTTGGGGCACTGGTTTGTCATGTTGATGTACAGGTTGCCCTCAAATTCATAAGTAATGCTGGCACCGGTCTTATTTTGTTCCATGGGGCTAGGTTCCTTTCTCATGATATTTTAAACAGGCGCTTGGTATTTTCCAGGGCTGCCTGCAAAATAAGCTCTGGCGTAACGCCGCGTATTTCGGCAATTTTTTCCGCCACAAAAATGATCAGGGAAGAATCGTTCCGTTTTCCCCGGCAGGGGACAGGGGCCATGTAGGGAGCGTCTGTTTCCAGCAAAAGCCGGTCCAGGGGGATTTCCCGGGCTACCTGGACGCTGTGCCGGGCATTGTGAAAGGTGACTGTCCCACCCAAACCCAGGTACATGCCAAGGCTCCATAGTTCCTTGGCCATTTCTACACTGCCGGAAAAGCAATGTACCACGCCCCGGGGCCGGTACTTTTTTAAAAATTCCAAAGTGTCGCCATGGGCTTCCCGGTCGTGGACCGCTACGGGGAGAGAAAGTCGATTCGCCAGCTCCAGCTGCGCGCAGAATACTTCCTGCTGCCGGGGCTTCGGGCAGTCCTCCAGCCAGTGGTAATCCAGGCCAATCTCCCCAATGGCCACAATCTTTTCTTTGGCCGCAAGGGTCTCTATTTGGGAAAGCCAATCTTTCGGGAGTTCCTTCGCGCATTCCGGATGGATGCCCACTCCACCGTAGATATAATCATATGTTTGCGTGAGAACCAGCGTGTCGTAGCAGCCCTGAAGGTCGGCCGCCATATTCAGAATGCCGCAGACGCCTTTTTCGGGGAGAACGTGGCCCAGAAGCACCTCCCGGTCTTCGTTGAAGCGTTCGTCGTCGTAGTGGGCATGAGAATCGAAAATAGGGAACATACCGTCAACTTCTTTTGTATTTTTTATAGATCTTCCCGTACCACACCGGCAGCACAGGAATGCCCGCCAGGGAACATACCGTCAAGAGAAGCCCCGAAAGAAGCGGGTACCACAAGCTTAAAAACCCGCAGGCCCAAAAGGGCAGGGAAAAGCAGAGCCACATTCGGCTGTTGGCACGGTTATAGGCAGAAATATCGGAAATGCTTTCGGGGGCGACGGTAGTGCCGGACCAAAACCACATGGGTTTTTGGTACCGGCGGGCAAACAAGCCCAGCCCTAAAAAGCTGGCGGCGCAAACCCAACAGCAACAAAGCAAAATGATATTTCCAACCAAAAGAAACACCTCGTATCGGTCTTGCAGTTCAGGGCAATCAAAGGCTTAAAGGCTTAACAGAGCTTTGCTCCAGCCGGGATGTGGTCATCTACCATGATCAGGTGCAGGGCTTCTTCCCCTTTTTCCTTGTGGACGGCAGAAATCAGCATGCCGTTGCTTTCCAGGCCCATCATCTTTCTGGGCGGCAGGTTTACAATGGCAATGAGGGTTTTGCCCACAAGGGTTTCCGGTTCATACCATTTGTGGATGCCGGAAAGGATTTGCCGGTCGGTTCCGGTGCCGTCGTCTAAAGTGAATTTCAAAAGCTTATCGCTTTTTTTCACCGCCTCACAGGCCTTCACTTTTACGGCACGGAAGTCGGATTTACAGAAGGTTTCAAAATCCACCTTTTCGGCCAGTTGGGGCTCCAGCTCCAATTCGGGAACCGGCAGAGCGGCAAGACGCTTTGCCTCCGCCTGTTCTATCACTTCATTTTCATCCAGCCGGGCAAACAAGATCTGGGGCTTTTCTGTAACCTTGTTCTCGCTGGGATAGAGGCCTGTCTGGTTCAATTCCTCCCATTGCCTGGGCTGGGCGTTCAGCTGGCGGAAAATGCTTTCGCTGGCGCCGGGCAGGAAGGGCTGCAAAAGGGAAGCGCCCACGCAAATGGAATCTACTAAATTGTAAAGAACAGTTGCCAGCCTGGGCAGCTTTTCCTCATTTTTGGCCAGGGCCCAAGGCATAGTTTCGTCGATATATTTATTGCACCGTTTAAAAAGGTTCATGATTTCTGTGATGGCGTCGGCGGCGCGCAGGTCTGCCATTTTAGCGGCAGCCTTGTCCCGGCATGCGGAAACCACTGCTTTTAGTTCCTCGTCCACCGGTTCGGTGACGCCGGTGTTGGTCACTGTACCGCCAAAATATTTGTTGCTCATGGAGATGGTGCGGTTCACCAGGTTCCCCAGGATATTGGCTAAATCGGAATTGTTCCGTTCGGTCACCAGCTCCCAGGTGAGGTTCCCGTCGTTATCGTAAGGCATTTCATGAAGTACGAAATACCGCACAGCATCCACTCCGAACACATCTACCAGATCGTCGGCGTAAATGGTGTTCCCCTTGGACTTGCTCATTTTGTTGCCGTTCATCAAAAGCCAGGGATGGCCGAACACTTGTTTTGGCAGGGGCAGATCAAGAGCCATCAGAAAGATGGGCCAGTAGATGGTGTGGAAACGGACAATATCTTTTCCAATCAGGTGCAAATCTGCGGGCCAAAGCTTGGAAAACTGTTCTGTGCTGCCGCCGCAGCGGTAGCCGATGCCCGTGATATAATTTGTCAAAGCGTCCAGCCACACGTACACCACATGCTTCGGGTCGAATTCCACCGGGATGCCCCATTTGAAAGAGGTGCGGGAAACGCAAAGGTCCTGGAGGCCGGGCAGCAGGAAATTATTCATCATCTCGTTTTTCCGGGAGACGGGCTGAATAAATTCCGGGTGGGAATTGATATGGTCGATCAAGCGCTGGGCGTACTTGCTCATTTTGAAGAAATAGGCTTCTTCCTTGGCGGGATGTACCTCCCGCCCGCAGTCGGGACATTTGCCATCCACCAACTGGCTCTCCGTGAAAAAGGCTTCGCAATCGGTGCAATAAAGGCCTTCATAAGAGCCCTTGTAAATGTCGCCTTGCTGGTAAAGCCGCTTAAAAATTTGCTGGACCTCTTTTTCGTGATAATCGTCGGTGGTGCGGATGAAATGGTCGTAGGAAACATTCATCAGGTCAAACTGCTCCTTGATAATCCCTGCCACGCGGTCCACAAACTCCTTGGGCGTCACGCCCTCCCCCTGGGCCTTGAGCTCATTCTTTTGACCGTGCTCGTCGGTGCCGGTTTGGAAATAGACGTCGTAGCCCTCCAAACGCTTGAAGCGGGCAATACTGTCCGCCAGAACAATTTCGTAAACATTGCCGATATGGGGTTTCCCCGAAGTGTAGGCAATGGCTGTAGTAAGGTAATATTTTCCCTTATTCTGCATGGTATAAAAGCAATCCTTTCCCAATAGCAAAGTCAAACGGGTTCATAGCCCGTTTCTGTTACAATGTTTTTTAGGTCCGCCACTGTAATCTTGTTTTCGTCGTAACTTACGGTGGCGCATTTGTTTTCCAAATCCACCTCGGCGCTCAACACGCCTTTGGCGGCCATAAAGGCCTTCTGCATTCGGGAAGAGCACATGGCGCAGTGCATGCCGTTAATACCAATTTTAATTTCTTGCCTGTTTTTTTTGCCGAACATCATGAGATCTTCCTTCCTAAATAAATTTCTATCTGGGCAGGAGTACGGAGACAACGGAAAGGATCATCAGCAAAGCTAAAGTACAAGCCATAACCCGTATAAAAAGCTTCCTTCTCCTGCCGTTATAGCCTTTCATGGAATTTCCCCCACATACACGATAATAATTTATATTTTACCATTGTGACAAAAAAAAGTAAAGCCTGTGATTTGACAAGAGAACCGCCATGAGATAAACTTTCTTTAGCAATTTTGAAAAGGGAAGTGTATTTATGTTTACAGAACAAAGGACCTGCGCGGCCATACATGATCTTTCCGGCGCCGGGAAATGTTCCCTTACCGTGGCTCTGCCGGTGCTTTCCGTATGCGGGGTGGAAACCTCCGTGTTGCCCACAGCTGTGCTTTCCACCCATACCGGCGGGTTTACGGGCTTTACCTACCGGGACCTTACCGAAGACCTTTTGCCTATGGCCAGGCATTGGAAAGAAGCGGGCTTTCACTTCCAAGCTCTTTACAGCGGTTTTCTGGGCAGTGAGGCGCAGATTGACCTGGTGACCGAAATTTTTCAAATGTTCCGGGAACCGGGGACGTTTGTGGTGGTAGATCCTGTGATGGGGGATAACGGGAAGCTATACCAGACCTATACCGAAGAAATGGCCCAAAGTATGGTGCGGCTGTGCCGCCGGGCAGATCTGGTGGTGCCAAATCTCACCGAGGCCTGCAGGCTGCTGGAAATCCCTTACCAGGAGGGCCCCTATACCGAATCGTTTATTGGCGAGGTGCTGGCCGGGCTGTGCGGCCTTGGGCCAGGCAAGGCGGTGCTTACTGGTGTGTACTTGGAAGAAGACCGGTTGGGAGCAGCCTGTCTCGATTCGAAAACAGGGCGGCCGGAGTTCTTTTTGCGGGACCGGCTGGAAGGCCTTTACCACGGTACAGGGGATTTGTTCGCCTCCACGTTGCTTGGAGGGCTTTTTAATGGAATGAGCCTTTCCGAAGCCTGCGATGTTGCAGTGGAATTTACTCACAAAACCATTGCGAGTACGAAGGAAAAGAGTAAGGACTTTCGTTTTGGCCCTAAATTCGAAGAACATTTGCCGTGGCTGGGGAGAAAAATGGAAGAATATAGAAAAAATCTTGCAAAATCAGCGAATTTACGCTACAATATTTGAGTTCCCTTGCTTTTTCAATTTAAAGTGAGAAAATACGCCGCTCCCAAAAGCGGTCTTTTGAAGATAGGAGCTGTGTTCCATGTTTTTTCAAAAAGAGATAGAAACCATGAAGCGGCCGGAAATAGAAGCTCTCCAGTTGGAGCGTCTGCGCCGAATGGTAGATTATTGCTATAACAACGTGCCCTTTTACCAGGAGCGGCTGTCAAAGGCAGGGATTACTTCCGGCGATAAAATAAAGGTTTTGTCCGATATTCAATATATTCCTTTTACCACAAAGGATGATATTCGGGACAATTATCCCTTTGGTCTGATGGCAGTGCCTATGAAAGACATTGTGCGCATCCATGCTTCTTCCGGCACAACGGGGAAGCCCACCGTGGGTGTTTATACCAAGGCGGATATCGACCGCTGGAGCGACTTTGTGGCCCGCATTGTGACGGCGGCCGGGGTCACGGCAGAAGATATTATTCAAATCTCTTTTGGCTACGGCCTTTTTACCGGGGCCCTGGGCCTGCATTTTGGTTTGGAAAAGGTGGGGGCCACCGTGATTCCCGCCTCTTCGGGAAATTCGGAAAAGCAGCTGATGATGTTGCGTGATTTTGGTGTGACAGGCTTGGTTGCTACGCCCTCTTACGCCTTGTATTTGGGCGAGCTGGTAAGAGAAAGCGGCTACCCGAAAGAGGCCTACGGGAAGCTGCGCCACGGCATTTTGGGCAGCGAGGGCTGCACCGAAGAAATGCGCCAGCGTATAGAAGAGAACCTGGGGATCAACGTCACCGATAACTACGGCATGACGGAGCTCACCGGCCCCGGCGTTTCGGGCGAATGCGAATACCGCTGCGGCCTGCATTTTGCGGAAGATGCCTTCCTGCCGGAGATCATCGATCAGGACACTTTGGAGCATAAGGCTCCCGGCGAGGCGGGAGAATTGGTGGTGACCACGCTGATGCGCGAGGGCATGCCGGTATTGCGCTACCGGACCAAGGATATCACTCGGCTCAATTACGAGCCATGCCGCTGTGGCCGCACTCATGTGCGTATGGATAAGGTGATGGGCCGTACCGATGACATGCTGATCATCAAGGGGGTAAATGTGTTCCCCTCTCAAATAGAAAGCGTGCTGGTGGCTACCGAAAAGGTAGGCCCCCATTACCAGTTGGTGGTGCGAAAAAAGAACTATATGGATAACCTGGAAGTGAAAGTGGAGCTAATAGACGCCTCCTTGCTGGAAAGCTTTGGCGAGTTGGAAAAGGTACAGCGCACCATTCACGACAGGCTAAAAAGCGTGCTGGGCCTGGAAACCAAGGTGACTTTGGTAGAACCCAAGAGCCTGGAACGTTTCCAAGGCAAGGCGAAGCGCGTGCTGGATTTGCGGAACCAGCCGGAAGAACGGTGATTTAGGAAAGGACCAATACATACATGAAAAAACTTTTATTGGGCAACGAAGCGGTTGCCAGAGGACTTTACGAAGCGGGAGTGCGGGTGGTTTCCAGCTATCCCGGCACTCCCAGTACGGAGATCACAGAAGCGGCGGCAAAATATGACGAGCTGTTCTGCGAATGGGCTCCGAACGAAAAGGTAGCCGCCGAAGTAGCCTCGGGGGCGGCGATCGGCGGAGCCCGTGCCTTCTGTGCCATGAAGCATGTGGGCTTGAACGTGGCGGCGGACCCGCTTTTTACCATGAGCTATATTGGGGTAAACGCCGGTATGGTGCTGGCAGTGGCCGATGACCCGGGGATGCATTCCTCCCAAAACGAGCAGGATTCCCGCAACTATGCCAAAGCTGCAAAGCTTCCCATGCTGGAGCCTTCCGATTCCCGGGAATGTAAAGAATATACGAAGCTGGCCTATGAGCTTTCCGAAAAATTCGATACGCCCGTGATGCTGCGACTGTGTACCAGAGTGGCCCATTCCCGAAGCATTGTGGAGTGCGAGGAAAGGGAAGAGCTTCCGGTAAAGCCCTACGAAAAGGCTCCTCAGAAAAATGTGATGCTGCCCGCCTTTGCCAAGGAAAAGCATCCTATGGTAGAACGCCGGCTGCAGGAGCTGGCCGCCTGGGCGGAAACCAGCGGCATTAACCGGGTGGAAGATAACGGCGCAGCTGTTTCTGTAATCACCTCGGGTATTTCCTACCAATATGTGAAGGAGGCCATGGGAGACCAGGTCAATTATTTAAAGCTGGGCATGGTATATCCTCTTTCGGAAAGCCAAATCCGCGCCTTCGCGGAAAAAGCGGAGACTCTTTATGTGGTAGAGGAGCTGGATGATTTCCTGGAAACCTATTGCCGCTCTTTGGGCCTGAAAGTCATTGGAAAAGAAAGGTTCCCCCGCTGTGGAGAATTTTCTCAAAAGCTGGTGAGAAAGCTGCTTGCCGGAGAGGAATTGCCCAGCCTTTCCGTAGAAGAGAAGCTTCCCCCGCGTCCACCTGTCATGTGCTGCGGGTGCCCTCATCGTGGCTTGTTTTATGCCTTGAAGCGGGAAAAGGTTTATGTCAGCGGCGATATCGGCTGCTATACCTTGGGGGCCTCGGCGCCGTTGGGAGCCATGGATACCTGCATTTGCATGGGAGCCTCTGTTTCCGCCCTGCATGGGTATAACAAAGCCAGAGGGCCGGAGGCAGAGCAAAAGTCTGTGGCCGTAATTGGCGATTCCACCTTTATTCATTCCGGTATCACAAGCCTGATTGATATTGCCTATAACCGTTCCAATTCCGTGGTGATTATTTTAGATAACTCCATTACTGGCATGACCGGCCACCAGCAAAACCCCACCACAGGTTACAACATCAAAGGTGACCCTGCCGCCGCAGTGGACTTGGAGGCGTTGTGCCGCGCGGTAGGCATTGGCCGAATACGGGTGGTGGACCCCTATGACTTAAAGGCCGTGTCTGCCGCTTTAAAGGAAGAGTTGCAGGCTGAGGAGCCTTCGGTCATCATCAGCCGCAGGCCCTGCGCCCTTTTGAAGTATGTAAAACACGCCGCACCCCTTCGGGTGAAGGAAGAAAGCTGTGTGGGCTGTAAAGCATGCTTGGGCGTTGGCTGTCCAGCGATTAGTATGCAAAACGGCAAGGCGGCCATAGACGCCACCCAATGTGTAGGTTGCGGCGTGTGTACTTCACTTTGCGCAAAAAAGGCGATCGGCTGATGGCGGAAAGGATGAAAAGCGATATGAATGAAGGAAAAAGCGTGATTATTGTTGGCGTAGGCGGGCAGGGGACCTTGCTTGCCAGCCGAATTTTGGGAAATGCCATGATGAACGAAGGCTATGACGTGAAGGTGAGCGAAGTCCATGGTATGAGCCAGCGAGGCGGTTCTGTAGTCACCTATGTGCGTTGGGGGAAAGAAGTGGCCTCTCCGGTGATAGAAACCGGCGAGGCAGATGTGGTACTGGCTTTTGAACAGCTGGAAGCTGCCCGGTTTTTGCCTTATTTGAAGCTGGGGGGAACCATGGTGACCAATACGCAGTGCATTTCTCCCATGCCGGTGGTGACCGGAGCAGCGCAATACCCTCGAGAGCTTTTAACAGAGATGGAAAAGCTGGGGGTAAACCTTTTCGCGGTGGATGCGCTTTCTTTGGCGGAGCAGGCCGGCTCGGTCAAAGCGGTGAACGTGGTGCTCCTCGGCGCCATGGCCAAACAAATGGATGTGGAAAAGGAAATATGGCTCCGCGCTGTTGAAAATTCCGTGCCGGAAAGGTTTTTAGAGCTGAACCGCAAGGCCTTTGAGCTAGGGTACCAGAGTGGATATTAAGGCCGCTTATTCCGGCGGGTTGAAGGCTGCTTCCAGTTTTCAATATTATTTTAGAAAGGGGTAATTCATTGTGGAACGTTATTATCAGCCAGAGGTCGAATGTGCTTCCCGGGAACAAATTTTGGCCTGGCAAAATGAACGTCTGGTAAAGCAGGTGCGCCATGTGTGGGACAATGTGCCTTATTACCGGAAAAAAATGGAAGAAAAGGGCTTGACCCCTCAGGACATTCAAGGGGTGAACGATTTAAAAAAGCTTCCCTTCCTCACAAAGGATGACCTGCGGGAGGCCTACCCCTATGGCCTTTTGGCAAGGCCTTTGGCCGACTGTGTAAGAATACAGTCCACTTCTGGCACTACAGGCCGCCGGGTGGTGGCCTTTTACACCCAGCATGATATTGACCTTTGGGAAGATTGCTGCGCCCGAGCCATTGTGGCCGCGGGAGGAACCCGGGAAGACGTTTGCCATGTGTGTTACGGCTATGGCCTTTTTACAGGCGGCCCCGGCCTGAACGGGGGAAGCCACAAGGTGGGGTGCCTTACCCTGCCCATGTCTTCCGGCAATACGGAACGCCAAATACAGTTTTTGATAGACCTGGAAGCCACCATCCTTTGCTGTACCCCTTCTTATGCCGCTTACTTGGCAGAAAGCATCCATGAGCGTGGCCTGCGGGATAAGATCAAGCTGAAGGCCGGAATCTTCGGCGCGGAGGCATGGACAGAGGAAATGCGCCAGAATATCCAGGAAAAGCTGGGGATCAAGGCCTATGACATTTACGGCCTCACGGAAACCAGCGGTCCCGGCGTCTCTTTTGAGTGCAGCGCGCAGACGGGGATGCATATCAACGAAGACCATTTCATTGCGGAAATTATAGATCCGGAAACTGGCGAGGTACTTCCCGACGGGGAAAAAGGGGAGCTGGTGTTCACCTCTATCACCAAAGAGGCTTTCCCGTTGCTGCGGTACCGCACTCGTGATATTTGTGTGCTCAACCGTGAGCCCTGCCCCTGCGGGCGCACTCATGTGAAGATGAGCAAGCCCATGGGCCGCAGCGACGATATGCTGGTCATCAAGGGCGTCAACGTGTTTCCCTCTCAGATCGAAACCGTTCTTTTGAATTTGGGAATGGACCCGAACTACCAGATGATCGTGGAACGCAAAAACAATTTAGATACCTTAGAAGTGCAGGTGGAAGTAAACGAAACCCTGTTTTCCGATACGGTTCGGAACCTGGAAAAGATAGAAAAGACCATTGCCGGTGCCCTGCAATCTGTCTTGGGCATTGGAGCCAAGGTCACCCTGATGGAGCCGAAATCTATCCAGAGGTCCGAGGGCAAAGCCAAGCGTGTCATAGACAAGCGGAACCTGTTTTAATATTTCTTTTTTGGGAAGTATCGACAAAAGAAAAATTCTTTGCTATAATGAATCTAAAGAAGCTCGCCATCTATTTGTGAAAGGTCGTGTTACTATGCAAATCCAACAGCTTTCCGTTTTCGTAGAAAACAAACCCGGCCGCTTGGCGGAGATTACAGAGGTTTTGGCCGCTGCCAATATCGATATCCGCGCGATCTCAGTGGCGGATACCAGTGACTTCGGCATTCTGCGTGTGATTGTCGACAAGCCGAAGGAAGCAATAGAAACCTTGAAGGAGCACGGTATGACCGTGTCCCTGACCAATGTTATCGCCGTTGGCGTAAGCGACCATCCCGGTGAGTTTTCCCGGGCGGTGCGCCTTTTGGCGGACACCGGCTTTGATATGGAATATATGTACGCCTTTATCAGCCGGGACAAGGGCCGCGCTTATGTGATTATCCGCACCAATAACGGCCAGAAGGCCGCGGAAACCTTACAGGAAAACGGCTTCGATATCCTTTCTCCCGAAACAATTTATAACATGTGAGGCTCTGCCGTCAGCCCGCTGGCCCGTTCGGGGGCTGGGTTGGTAAAACCGGGCACAAGTGAAAGAGGAAAGCTCATAAGGCTTTCCTCTTTTTTGTGAGCTTTTGGGGCGGCAGGCATTATTTTGTCTCTGCCTTCCCGCTTCTGGCTTTTCGTACTATTTCCGAAGCGGCCTTGGCAAGCTCGGTGATTTTGTCCCATTTTTCCTGCTGCAGCAAACCCTCGGGGCAAAGCCAACTGCCGCCGCAGGCCACCACGTTGGGCTGAAGCAGGTATTCCATTACGTTATGTGTGCCAATTCCACCGGTAGGCATAAATTTTACTTGCCGGTAAGGGCCGGAAAGGGCTTTTAAGAGCCCAACACCTCCCACCACCTCTGCCGGGAAAAGCTTTAGGGTGTGAAGCCCCAAGGAAAGGGCAGCTTCGATCTCTGTGGGGGTTGCACAGCCAGGGTATACGGGCACTCCGTTTTCCAGGCACCAGGCGACTACCTGAGGGTTGGTGCCTGGGGAAATGATGGCTTTTGCCCCGCAGGCAACAGCCTGCTTTGCCTGTTCTACAGAAAGCACCGTGCCCGCGCACACGAAGAGTTCCGGCAAAGCGGCGGCCATGCTCTCTATAGCTTTGGGAGCAGCCTCCGAACGAAAGGTGATTTCTGCCGCACGGATGCCGCCGGCGGCAAGAGCCTTGCCCAAGGGAACGGCCTGCAGCGCCTGCTCCAACTTGATTACGGGAATAATGCCGGTCTCATATAGAAGGGAATCTGTTTGTTCCATGGGAATTCCTCCTTCGGGCTTTTTTTCCATTATATCTTAAGGGCCTTCCAAGAACAATGGGATCCCTTACTTTTTTCCCTTCTCCAGGTAAAAAAATTGACTTTTCTTTTTGAGGCAAGTATACTGGAAAGCAGATTACCCGCGTAAGTTTTGGGAAGGGTAAAGCATGGGGTGGTAAAAACATGAAAAATCACAATGTGCTGAATGTGGGGAAGCTTTCTTTTGGAAAAGGGCTTCCTAAAATTTGCGTTCCCTTGACGGGGGAGGGCATTCCTGCGCTGGCTGCAGAGTGGGATTTTGTTTCTGCCCTGCCGGCAGATCTTTTTGAGTGGCGGGCCGATTGTTATTTCGGAGATCCCCTGGAAGCCCTTCCTTTTGTGGAAGAACGGTTGGGAGAAAGAGTGCTACTGTGTACGGTGCGCACGGAAAACGAAGGCGGAAAGGCCGGAATTTCGCCGGAGTCCTATGAGCGTTTGGTAGGGGAACTCATCCGGCAAGGAAAGTTCCAGCTGGTGGATATTGAGCTTTCCTGCGGAGAAGAGCGGGTGGTTCGGCTTCTGGAGCTGGCAAAGGCGAGGGGCAAGGCCGCCGTAGTTTCCCGCCATAATTTTGCCGCCACCCCGCCGGAAGAAGAAATTTATGAAACACTGCTTAAAATGAAGGCCTTGGGGGCCAGTCTTCCGAAGTATGCGGTGATGCCCCAAAGCCCGCCGGATGTCTTGGCGCTGCTTTCCGCCACCTGGCGGGCTTACCGGGAAATAGGCCCTGTCATTACAATGGCCATGGGGCCGTTGGGGAAGCTGACTCGGGCGGCCGGGGGCTGTTTTGGTTCCTGCCTCACCTTTGCAGCCGGGAAAAATGCCTCGGCGCCAGGCCAGATGAAAGCGGAAGATTTAAAGGCTATTCTGGAGGATTTGTGTCTCGAAGCCGAAAAAGGGGGAAGCGCCTTGTGAAAAACGATATTGACTCTATTTTAGATTCCATGTTCCAAGGGGGAAAACTGAACCTCAGAGGAGCGGAACGCCGGACAGCCCAAGCCCAGGAAACACTGGACCAGGTGGGAAAGGCCCAGGATGCCCTTTCCCGCTCTTTGGAAAGCAGCCTGGATGCCTTGACAAAAGAGACACAGGCGGAGCTGGCCAGCCTGGAACAGCGGCTGCAGGCCGACGGTTTAAAGAACCGTGTGCCTGCGGGAAACGGAGGAGACCCCAAAGAGTTGGAAAGGGCTTTTGATACCGCCGAGAAAGAAACGGCTGTAGCGGTGGTAGGGCAGGAGGAACTGTTAAACGGCCTTTCCATTGCCTTTCGAAGGCCGTTTGTGGCAGGCTTTCCGGAAGATATGCCCATGGCAAGGGTGGCAGTACTGGGACCCAAAGGAACCGGAAAACACAGTGCCCTGCAATCTATGACAGCGGTTTTGGCCCGGTTGGGGGTATTAAAGAACCCCAAAACTCTTCGGCTGAACCTGTCCGGCTACAAAGACAGCGCCGGAGAAAAGATGTTCTACCAGGACTTTTACGGGGCTCTAAAAGGCGGAGCCTCCGCCATACTTTTTGACTATGAGGGAGGCTGTCCGCCTGGGGTACTGGCTATGGTGTCTCAAATATTCTGCACAGGGCAGCTGCCTCTTCCGGGCCGGTACGCGGAGCAAAAAGGGATGTTGGTGGAAATTGGCCAGGCTCTGGTGCCCGGAGCGGTAGCTTCTCTCTCGGCCGCTGGGAAATACTTGTTTTTGGTGGCTTCCCAGCCTATGGAAAAACTGATGGATGTGTTTGGGGCTCCCTTTTTCATGGCTTTAGACGATATTTGTGAGACCCGGCCTTTTTCGGAAGAGGGAAAGCTTGCCCTGGCGGGGCTGGCTTTGCAGGGCTTGGTCCAAAGAGCCCAACAGAAGCTGGGTTTTTCCCTGACCTGTGACGGCGAGGCTACGGCTGTTTTGGCCGGGAGTTACCGGGAAGACCTGGGCGCACCCTCTCTTTTCCAAAAAACGGAGGAGCTTTTCCGGGCCTTAAGCGAGCGTAAGCTGCGCAAGGGCCTCCCGGCAGAGGGAGGGGTGGTTTCTCCCTTGGAGAATACGTTAACGGTATTGGGGAAAGACGGCGTTTCTTTGGCAGAGCGGCCAAAAGCCACCGCCAACGAAGAGGCGGTAAAAAAGGTGAAGGAAGAGCTTTTTGCCATTGTGGGGCTAAAGCCTGTGAAGGAATACATTCTGGCGCTAGAAGACGATTTCAAGGTCCAGCAGCTGCGAAGGGAGAAGGGGTTAAAATCTGCTTCCCCGGCTATGCACATGATTTTTACGGGAAACCCGGGCACCGGGAAAACCACGGTAGCCCGCATTGTTTCCAGGTACTTAAAGGCTATTGGCCTGTTAAAGGGCGGCCAGCTGCTGGAGGTGACCAGGGCCGACCTGGTAGGAAAGTATGTGGGCCATACCGCTCCCTTAACACAAAAGGCCATCAACGCGGCTCTGGGCGGCGTGCTGTTTATTGACGAAGCCTATTCCCTTTACCGCGGGAAGGACGATACCTTTGGCATGGAGTGCATTGACACTCTTGTGAAGGGAATGGAGGATCATCGGGATAACCTGGTGGTCATTTTGGCGGGCTATTCCAGGGAAATGGAGGAATTCCTTACAGCCAATTCCGGTTTAAGCTCCCGCTTCCCCAATAAAATTGAATTTCCCGACTACACCGCGGCGGAGCTTCTGGAAATTACCCAAAGCATTGTAAAAGGAAAGGGCTACCGGCTGGACCCTGCTTGTGAAGCCCCTTTGCTGGCTTTTTACGAAAAGTCCCAGCGGGAAAATTCCCGCGGCGGCGGCAACGGCCGTTTGGCCAGGAACAAGGTGGAAGAAGCCATTATTGCCTGCTCCCGGCGGGTGATGAAGCATTTGGAGGAAAACAGCGATTTAGAGCTGTTGCTGCCCGAAGATTTTGACCTGTCTGCCGCAGCCGAAGAGCCCCAAGCTAAAAACTAGAGAAGCTGTGCTAGAAAAGAAAAACGCCCTTCCGGCAGAAGCATCTGCCGGGAGGGCAATTTTGGTTCTTAGGGTTTTAAAGCGTTACAGGGCATCAGGTGGTTTTCTTTTTGCGGAAAGCCTGGTAAAGACAAACTGCGGCGACAATGCCCAGCAAGCCAATACCCAGCCACAGGTACCAGGGCCCCTCACCGCCGGTTTTAGGCAATTCAAAGGCGTAAAGGGTGTTGGTGTATATGACGGTTTGCACCTGTTCTGCGTCGTTCTGCACGAGCGTGGACGTGATTTCGCCGCCGGAAACCTTCCGGTCGTCTTTGGTGAACACAGGCTTGCCGCCCGGGTTCGTGACGGTGGCATCCACTTGATAGTCGTTATCGGTCTTCTTTTTGTTGATTTGGTAGTAGATGTGTTCTTTTCCGTTGGCGTCTATCACTGTTTTCGCCTCTAAGGAATCGAATACCTCTTCTTGTTCCACAACCTCATATTTCGCGCCGATGGGCAGGCCTTCTATTTCGATATATTCGCCGTCTTTCAGTGTGAAATCGGCTCCGTGGAACAATGTGGTATTGTAAAGGGTGGTGTCCAGCTCGGTATCGCCGAACTTGACAGGTACTACCTCACCGTCGCTGTTATATTTGGTATACTTGTAATCGTCCCAAAGCTGCCCGCCGTCTTTATCGGTCAATTTCAGGGTGAAGATAAACTCGTCGTTGGTGGGCTGGTTTTTCAGCTCGGTTTCTGACAAATCACCGGATTTCAGCTTTTCTTCCACCAGCTTTTTAATGCGCAGCTTGCCATATTCCTTTACCCGATTGGTGTTTTTGCCGTAAACCGAAGGCAAGGTAAACTGCATCCAGCAGGTGGAACCGGAAGCGCCCCGTTCGGTATAGAAGAAGTCCAGCGTATAATCGCCGTCTTCGGTACCTTCGCTCACGGAACCGTCGCTTTCTTTGCCGCGGCCAATGTAATCCCAAAGGTCCACATATTCGCCCACAGAGGGGTGAATACCGCCAATGTCGCACACCAGCTTGGTTTCACCGGTTTTATTGTTGGTGAGGAACACCCACATGTCGTCGTCGCCGAAGAACAGGTATTCCAGAGGCCCAACGTATTCCTTGGCCAGTTTAAAGCCCAGAGAATAGTGCATGCCAAAGTAGTTGTTGTGGGCAACGCCGTCGTCACTCAGGGCAAAATTGCCCGAATCTGCTCCGGAAAACTTTACCGTGCTATTTAAGCCGCCGGTTAATCCGTCGGTTCCGGGGTTTTTATCCATGGGCCAGAAGTTGTTGGTCCAAATGGTATCGTGTGTTTTATCGCCGCATGTGGGGTGGTTGAAGGTTTGGAGGCCGGAAGCGCCTCCCTCTCCGGCGGTTACACTGGTGAGAGTGTAGGTATCGCCATGGCGGTTAAAGGTGAGAGTTCCATCATAGGCGGTGGAGCCGGTGCCGGAGCCGCTAAACAAATTGTTGGGAGCGATAATTCCATCGGCAAATTTCAGGTTTCCGTTTTCGTCCAAACCGGTCACCATGCCGTAGGTGCACCGCATGTAGCTTTGGTCGGCGGTGCCCCAACCACCTACTCGGTTCGCCATGTTGATGGCATTGTCGACGCCATCTGCCTTCCAGCGTTCATCTTTGAGGCCGGTTCCGGTATTGGCATTGCCAAAGCCATAATGTTTCCCGCTGCCCGTATAATTGCTGGGGGAGTTAATGCCCTGGGCAGTGCCGCCGGAATTGGTGACATAAGCGCCGGAGCCGTTTTTCCCGCTGCTGATATCGTAATCGAAGAAGCTGCCCGAGTAGGTTTTATCGCTGTTTACCGGTTCGTAAACCAGACGGATCACGGCGCCATCCTCAATGAAGATATATTGGTGCTCTTTATCTTTGGAATCTTCGGCAGACTTGGAGCGGTTGGTAAAGTGCAGGTTTTGGTTGCAGTCTGCTACCTCCGTATGGTCGGGGGTTATGGTTCTCGAAGTGCCGTTTTCTGTATAGGTATAGGGCGTGCCGTATTTATCCCAATCTGCCGGGTTGTCGCTGGAGGCAGATTTTCCTTCTTTTAAAACCCAAACCTGCTTTAAAACATAGGAATCGGTAGTTTCTGTGGCAGTGGAACCTGAATCGTCCGGGTTCTCCGAACCGTCTGGGGAATCTGGAACGCCTTCCCGGGAATTGATTAAGGCGTCGAAATACTTCAGGTTTGGCTTTTCGAAGTAGGTGCATTCCTTGCTGCTGTATATTTTTAGCTGAGTGGGCGTAGAAACCACATTCCCAGAGCTATCTAAAGAAAGGTTCAGAATGGAGTTTTGGGTAGGGGAGTCCAGTTTGTTATTCTTCGGCAGGGAAGAGCCTCGGGTATCAATAACAGGGAGCGCCCCGTTGGAGGTCTTGTTCACAACGTTTAAATAGGAATAATATTCCACCGTGAACCTGGGGTTCAGCTGTTTGTCGGAAGCTACGCCCAAAGTGTTGTCGGGGGTGAAACCGGCCTCCTTGCCGGAGGCGGCCGCCGCTTTTACCAGAATGCCGGTAAACACAGGCTCGGCAGCAGTGACACTTTGGGAATCGATTAGGCGTACCGGAGCGTCTTCTTCCACAGCACAGTTCTCTTCCACCACTTCCCGGGTGGTGGCGGTTGTCGCTTCGGTGCTTTGGGCAGCTTCGGCAGTTTCGGCGTCCTGGTAGAGCGCGTAAACAGCTTCTTCTTCCTCGGCTTCCTGGGCCAGCCCTTCCTGGGCAGGGGCCAGCAGCGACACCGTAAGGCCGCCCTCCAGCAGGTCACCGGAGGAAGCGGCGGATTCCTGGGCTATGGCTTCCAGCTTTTCTGTGGCAATCACGTCCACCGTTACCTGGCAGCCGCTGAGATCTAACTCTTCCCCGCCATAATATAGCTTATAGGAGAGCACATCCAGGGGAGAAAGGGCTTCTGTTTCCACAGCCTCTTCTTGAGCGGTTTCCTCTTTCGCGGCTGTCTTGGTTTCTTCGGTGTCCTCTACCTGCATGTAGTTGGCATAAAGGCGGTAGGAGGGGTCATCCTTCGCAACCTGGGTTACCGCGAACCGCACGGGATAGTCTAAGGGGAACACAACGTTGGCCGGTAAAGTAGCGCCGGAGGCGATGGAACCGCCCGTGGGCAAAGAGGAGTCGGTTCCTTTTTGGGGAGCTGCGCCGGCCGCCGGAGCCTGGGAGACAGGCTCGGAAATTTGGGAGCTGGGCTCTGCTTGTGATTCCGGCTCAGGCTCTTGGGAAAGGAAGACCTCGGAACTCGGAGCGGAAGCAAGGGAGGTCTCTTCCGCGCTGCTTCCGGCAGAGGATTCCGGCATGCTTTCCGGTTCTTCCTTTTCATAGAGAGAAGAGAATTCCGAGGAATTGGCAGAACTGGTAGATTCCTCGGGCAGCAGGGCCGTGCCCTCCACATGGAAGATCAACTGGTACATATTCCCAAGCTGGTAAGAGAAGGCTTGGGAAACTTCTACTTCCCGGCTGTTTTCCAAAGGCTCTTCCCGGGTTTCTTCTTCCAGCTCGGGCAAGGCAGATTTCACGCCAAAGCCAACAAGGCTGTTGGCCTGGGTTTGCAGCAGGGCGCTGCCGTCCTCCCCCAGGGAAAGGCTCAAGGCTTCCGCCTGTTCCGGGGCTGCTACCACTTCGGCCAGGGGGTCGTCTTCTTCCCGGTCGGGGGCGGCCATGCTGCGGTAGGTCACTGCGGTAAGGCCGGAGCCTTGGGCGGAAACGCCCTCGCCCAAAAATTCCACGGTGAGCTCTACAGGCCCTTGAGGAACCTGGTCTTCTTCTCCTTCAAAGCCTACCTGCAGCAGGGCCCGCAGGCTGTAACTGGGATCGTCTACAGTTTTTTGCAGCAGGGCTTGACGCTGGGTCAAATCGGCTGCTTCTTCCAGGCGGGTAAGGGTGAGCCTTCCCGTTACCGACGTGCCCTCTTCCGGCACGTAGGAGGCAGTGACCCGCAGGGCGGAATCTTCATAAAGGGCGGTAAGAGTGCCGTTTTCTTCCTGGGAGGGCTGAGATTCCCCGGCTTCTCCGCTTTCCTCGGGCAGGCTGCTTCCTTCATTTTCCGCCAGGCTGCTGCTGCCCTCCGGCAGGCTGCCGGAGTTTTCGGGCATGCTGCTTTCGAAAAACAGGCTGCCCTCCGAGCTGGATTCGCTGTTCACAGGCTCCCGCTTGCGGAAGCATTCATTGCCGTGGATGTGCTCCACAGCCTGCAAATGGCCGCATGTCAAAATTTTTACTGTCTCCGGCAGGGGACTGGGGCTGGCCTCCGGGGCAGAGCTTTCCGAGCCGGCTTCGGCCGGGCTGGTTTCGCTTTCCCGGGCAAGGTAGGTGATCTCTTCCTGGGAGAGGCCGCTTTCCAGCAAAGCCTCCAGGGGAACCTCTTCGTAACAGGCTTCGGTATGGGTATGCAGGTGAATTTCCGGCTTTGTGCAGGTGAGCACATACTGGACTTCCTTACAATCTTCGGTATGCAAATGGCCGCCTTCGCCGGGTTCCAAACCGCAGACCAGCCTGGTCTCGTAGCAGGCGTCCGTGTGCTGGTGACCCTCGGTTTCGGGCAGCTGACAAATGAGCTGGCCCTCTTCGTCGTAACAGGCTTCTCCGTGTGTGTGGGCAGGTTCTTCCGGAAGCTCGCACAGCAAAACCTGTTCATAACAGGAATCGTCATGAATATGTCCCACCCGTTCTTCCAAGCCGCATACAATGGCTTCCGATTTTTCGTAGCAGGCTTCGGTATGGGTATGCTCCTTCACTTCGGACAGGGGACAGCGCAGGGCGCCGTCTTTGGTATAACAATCTGAATTATGTTCGTGTACCAGGTAATTTGCGTAACCGCAAACAAGCTCTTGATCTTTATTAAAACAATCGACTGTGTGTTTATGCACAAGGGCAGGACAATCTAAGGTCATGCCCTCGCGGCTCATGGCCTGGCCCTGTTGGATCATAAAATAGAACACTACCGCCGCCACGATAACGGCCAACCCCACGGCCAGCCAAATCCAACGCTGGTTTCGCTTTTGCATGCCCAGTAGTTTTGCCGCCTGGTGGTCCATCTCTGTATTCGCCATTTCGACACCACTCCTTCTGCGCGAATAGGTAAAAAACGCCGCCGTACCGCCCGGGAAACCTGGAAAAATCTTTTTTCAGGGGAGGCATTTCAGAGGCGTTCCAAAAAATTATTAGATAGTATTGTTTTTCAGATTCAATATAGCATAAAACCGCAGAACTTGCAAGGGAGATTTGCCCAATTTCAAGAAAAATCCCCGGAACAGACTTTGGAGTTTTTGCCTTCCGTCTCTTTGTGTAAAGAGTGTTCCAAAACTGTGGCCAAAATGCTGCCTAAAGCTATTATATAGGGGAAAGTGCTTTTTGGCTTGTGGAATCTAAAAGTTTTTTGGCTTGCGTTAAGGAACTATTTATGGTACAATAAAGCTAATTTAGCAGCTATATATGGGAGTTGCCACCAAAGCCAAAGTCCTTTTGGAAAAGAAGAGCGTAGAAATCCTACAAAAGCGTAAAATCCTATTGACGAAGGGCTGGTAGGTACTGTAAAATAATTGTGGAGTAGTTTGCTGGAAACCTGTTCGGTTTAGCTCTATGGCGCCGGAAAAGCGGCCGTTTTTCCCAGCTGTTTGAACCTTTTCTGTATAAAAGGTTCAAAACCGAAGGAACATTTATGTTTTCGCCTACAAATTCACAGAATCATTTTTTGTTCTGCGGCTAAGCGGAATATTAGGTTTACAGACATGGTAATTCATGTTATACCATAAAAAGAGGACGGCGGCCTTTTGCCCAAAGTGAAAACAGGTCCACTGGGGGCTTATTGTGCTGCAATTAGGAACCGCTGTCTGCGAACAGAAAGCTATGATAGATCATACCCACTTTATAAATTGTTATAGAGAAAGCAAATAAGCGCTGCAGTGTCGTTTGCTTTTCACAACTATTGTCACGCCTTTTGTGCTGCGGAGGGGGGCTGTGCCATGACCGATAAAGAGTTACATAAGTTGGGCAGGAAGGAGCTTTTGCAGCTTCTGGTGGCCCAGAGCCGCGAGGCAGATACCGCCCGCCAGAAGCTGGCCGAAACTCAGGAAGAGCTGGGCCAGCTGCAAGAAACCTACGAGCGTCTTCGGGGCCGGCTGGACGATAAGGACGCCCAAATCCGCAAGCTGCGGGAAATTATTCGCCAGGAACGCCAGGCCCAAGGCCTGCCTGCCGATGGCGCCGTGCCCGAAGAGCAAACGGGACCTTTGCCCCCAAGGCAGCCGGAGCCCTACCCCAGAACCGCTTTTCCGCCGCCCTCCGGGTATGGGGCCGTGCCTCCGGCCAGAGGGTATGAACGTTTTTACAGCGAACCCCCTTACGCTCCTTATGTGGAGAGGCCCGCCCCGGCCCAAAGCCGGGCCTATGCGCCTGTTCCGGAGCCCGCTCCGGCCCAAAGCCAGGCCTATGCGCCCCTTCCGGAGCCCGCCCCGGCTCAAAGCCAGGCTTATGCTTCTCCACCGGAACCGGCCGCAGCCTATCCCTACCGCCAACCTCAGCCGGAGGCCTCCTGGCAGCAAAGGACGCCCTATTCCCAATACCCGGCATACCCGGCTCCGGAGGCGCCTGCTTCCCGGGCCCCGGTTCCCTCTTACGACAGGGCAGAGGTTTCCGGCCCGGTAGGGTATTCACCGGAAACCGGAGGGTATCCCCTTTTGTCCCAGCCCTGTTCCCCGCCCGAGGAAGGGCCCAAAGCCCCCTCTGTCCCCCCCCCTGGGGCCAGGAGCCCGGAGGCGGAAAAGCGAAAGGGCAGGGGACGCGAAACGCCGGGGAAGTTCCCCGAAAGCCTGGTGAATCCCCTATCCCTTCCGGTGGTGGGAACCCTTCGAGGTCCTTCGGACCCTTTGAAGGGCGAAGGGCCCCCTTCCCTTTCGGAAGAGCCCGTTTCCCCGGAAAAGCCCTGGTGGCAGCCTTCCGCGCCTCGCCATGCCGGGCCCTCCGGCAAGCCCCCGGCGCACCAGGCCCAGGGAAAGAACCAGGCGGCGGAAGCCCCTGTTCCCCTGCCAAGACCGGCTCCAAAGGCCCCTGTCCCGCGGCAGCCCCAGCCGCCGCCAAAACCCAAGGCCCCGGCGCAGAAAGAAGACGTGCAGGTGCTGCGCGTGGTGAACGGTAAAATTGTGGAACTTGGTTAATTGGGCCTTTCCACCGGAGCTGGGCTTACAGGCTCAGAGTATTGCCTGAAAGCCGAGGTGGAAGCGCTATGAGCACAAAGGGAACAGAACCGGAAAAACAGCAAAAACCAACCAGGCAGGCGGGGCAGGCAGAAGAAAAAGGCGAAAAAGAAGAAAAAAAGGTAGACCTGCCCACTTTGGCACAGTTGGAGGCGGAGCTGGAGTGGGAAACAGGCAGGAAGGAGCACAGCCGGGTACTGCGCAGCACTTTGTTCATTTTGCTGGTAGCGGCCGCGGCGGCCATTATCGTGGCGGTAATGCTGTTCCCGGTGCTTCAAATTAAGGGCATGTCTATGAGCGATACCCTGCAGGACGGCGACGTGGTGGTGACCATGAATACCTCCGACTTTTCCCAGGGGGATGTGGTGGCCTTCTACTACAACAACACCCTGCTGGTAAAACGAGTGATCGCCCTGCCGGGCGATTGGGTAGATATCGATAAGGACGGTACCGTTTCTGTAAACGGTACGGTGCTGGACGAACCGTCCGTGAAAGAAAAGGCCTTGGGGGAGTGCAACATTGCCCTGCCCTACCAGGTGCCCGACGGGAAAATATTTGTCAGGGGCGACCACCGGGAAACCTCTGTAGACAGTCGGAACACCGCG